>JBCDCH010000030.1 GCA_039182125.1 Planctomycetota bacterium | reverse complement strand
GGTATGCACCGCTCTTGGGAGCCAGGTCAAGCGCGAGTTCGGCGGCGAGCTTCTGTGCGTGCAGGTGGGCTTCGTCGCGAATCGGTGCCGGGGTAGCGGTCATGTTCCGCGGGATGTCACCGCAGGCGGCCAGGCTTGTCATGAGTTGATCGACGATCCGCTTCACCGTCGCGTGGAGGTTGCCCTTGAGCACGCCGTGCAGTTGGAACGCCTGGCGGGTGGTGACGCGCAGCGTACCGTTGGCGTGGGTGTCGCAGAGGTCGTCGAGATCGAGGTACTGCCCCGCCGAGCACTTCCCGCCGGGCAGCGCGATGCGGATCATCATGCTGTAAGCCTTGTCGAGGCCGGCCTTGCGACGCTCGATGCGCTTGTCGCGGTCGTCCTGCTGGTAGATGCCGTGGAACTTGAGCACCTGAAGGTCATCATGCTCGAACGCGGCGACGGACTCATCGCGGAGCACCGGCAGGATCGTCCCGCGGAGGTGCTTCGAGTTCTGCTTGGCAACTTCAACTTTGGAAAGCTTGGCGGTCATGGTGATCAGGTTGGGGTGATCAGATTTGATAGTGCAGGCCGCACTCGGTTTTTTCGCTGCCGCTCCATCGGCCGGCGCGGGTGTCGTCGGTCGGAGCGGCACCGTCGACGGGTCGCGTGCAGTGGGTGCAGCCGATGGACGGATAGCCGCGTTCGTAGAGGCTGTTGATGGGCGTGCCGTGCTGCTTGACGAACTCCCACGCGTCGCGACGTTCCCAGGCCGCCAACGGTGCGACCTTGAGCACACCGTAACCGAAGTGCCGCGACACGATCGGCGCGTCGGCCCGGGATGGATTCGACGACCGCCGCAACGCGGTGATCCAAACGTCGGCATCCGCCAACGCCTTGCGCAACGGCTCGACCTTCCGCAACGCACAGCAAAGGTCGGGCTTGCGCTCCCAAAGTTTGGGCCCGTACACCTGTTCCTGCAACGCCGGCGTCAGATCGGTGGCAACACGCTCGAAGCTCAGATGTGGATGCCGTAGCTGCATCAAGCGTTCCACCTCGAGCGTCTCGTCGAAGAGAAAGTTCGTGTCGACCATGACCACGCGAGCTGGGACATCGAGCTCGGCGACCATGTCGATCAGGGCGCACCCTTCCATGCCGTAGCTCGTGGTCAAAACCCAGCGGGCCGGGTCGGTCGACTCAGCCAGCCAGTCGAGGATGTCGGCGGGCGCGGCGTCTTGGGCCGGCGGATCGGCCGGCAGGTCCGGGGCGGTGGGCTCCGGAAAGACGCTTTGGTGGACGGGTAAGTGCACGAGGCGAGCATTGGTGGCCCAACGACCAATGTCAATATTCCCTAGAGATGAGTAGGTATTTTGTCATTCGGGTTGTTCCGCTGGCGGACTGTTCCGGCTCCAGTCGTAGCCGATCCCCGTGTAGCCCGTCGCGTCGTGAACCGGCGAATCCGGGCCTGCAAGCCCTCGCAGCGTGTCGAGAAGATCGATTTTTTCATCGCGGGTGAAATCACTTTTGTAGAACTTCGTGAAAATGTCGTTGAGCCCGACTGTGCCATCGGCGAGTCGACGAACGGCCCGGTCATCGCTGAGCGTGACCCGTGCTTGTTCGGCGAGTTGCTCGTCGAGCCGGCCCGCGTCGTACGGCTCATTCCGCAACGGCGGACAGGACGTGCTGGCACAGTTGAACGCGAAGTGAAACCTCGGGTCACGATCCCAGCGGTCGAGCAGCTTCTTCTGTTCGAGCGTGTCGAGCGTGATGCCTTGTCCGCCGACGTTGAACCGATCGAAGAAGAACAACGCGGCCGGCGGAAACGTCAGGATGATGTTGTCCGGATAGCCCCGCTTCATCACGCCGAACATGCACAGCGCGTTGTAGGCGTTGACGTAGTACGCCTGCTTTTGCGCGTCGGTGATGAACAGGTCCGGGCGCTTCCCCGGGCTCGCCGCTTCGATCCGGCCGACGTAGTGGAGCAGCGCGTCGCGGCTACCGGCCTCGTTCGATCGGAGTTTGTCCCAACGGACATAACCATCGGGCGTCACGACAACGTCGAGCACATGGGCCCACTCCTCGTCGGACCACGCGCTCAGCGCGGCGGTGGGCCGGTATTGCGACGCGACCGATCCCCCGCCGCAACCGACGGCGAAAACAAGCAAAACGAGAGTCGTAACCAATCTCATGCCGGCGAGGCTACACGTTGAATAGGAAGTGGCATATATCACTTTCGCGCATGGTGTAGCTCTTACCTTCGGACCGCATTTTTCCGGCCGCTTTGATGGCCGCCTCGGTCTTGTGCTCGATGAGGTCGTCCACGCTGTACACCTCGGCGCGGATGAACCCACGCTCGAAATCGGTGTGGATCACGCCCGCCGCCTGTGGGCCGGTCGCGCCCTGACGGACCGGCCAGGCACGAATCTCCTTCGGCCCGGCGGTGAAGAAGCTCTGCAGCCCGAGCATGCGATACGCCTCACGTGCCAACGTCGCCAAGGCCGGCTCTTTCAGCCCAACCGCTTCGAGCATCTCGCTCTTGTCCGGCTCCTCCAACTCGGCCAACTCACTCTCGATTTTCGCACACACCGGCACGATGCCGCCGCCCTCCGCCTCGGCACGCTCACGCACTTGTGCCACCATCGGGCCTTCGCCCAGGGCGTCGTCCTCATCCACGTTGGCGACGTACAGCACCTTCTTGAGTGTGATCATCCCGCAACCGCGAAGGATTTTGCGTTCGTCCTCGTCCCACTCGCCCGACCGTAGCGGCCTGCCTTCATCGAGGATGGGCAAGGCTTTCTCGAGTGTTTCGAGACGGGCCTTGGCGTCCTTGTCGCCACCGCGGGCCTTGCGGACCGCGCCGTCGCGGGCGCTGGTCGCGGTTTCCAGGTCGGCCAAACAGAGCTCGGTGTCGATGGTGTCGATATCCCGCAGCGGGTCTGGGCCACCGTCGACGTGCTGAATGTCATCGTCCTCGAAGCAGCGCACCACATGCAAAATCGCGTCGACCTCACGGATGTGCGACAGGAACTTGTTGCCCAAACCCTCGCCCTCGGAGGCACCTTTGACGATGCCGGCGATATCGACGATGCGCAGCTGAGCGGGGATGACCTGCTCGGTCTTGATGTGCTCCGCGATCACGTCGAGCCGGGGATCGGGCACCGCGACGACGCCGACGTTCGGCTCGATGGTCGCAAACGGATAGTTCGCCGCGAGTGCCCCGGCCGCGGTAAGTGCGTTGAACAGGGTGGATTTCCCAACGTTGGGCAGACCGACGATGCCGACTTCAAGTGCCATGGTCGTTCAGGGTAGGTGCGGCCACGCTCAAGCAAACACCCCGAACTCGCTCGGCATCAGTGGCGGGCGGTCGTACGGCGTGGTGATCTCGACGGCGTTGCCGTTGCTGTCACGGAAACCCTGCATGGCGTCGAGGACGACGAATCCCTGGTCGATGTTGCAGCGGGGTTTGCGATCCTGCTGGATTGCGGCACAAAGATCGGCGAGCCCCACGCTGCGGCCGTAGCCTTTCGGCGTGACCGGCGAGAGTGTTTGCCACTCGCCGGAGCCACGTTCCGAGAGGTGTACGTCGCCATCGAAGCTGTTGGGATCGGGAACTTTGAGCACGCCCTCGGTTCCGGTGATAACGATGGGATGTGCCGCGTCGTGAGGACTGCCGGGCATGGCGAAACTCTGCACGATGGTGCCCGTGACGCCGTTGGCAAACTGAAGGATGGCAACGTAGTGGTCGGGGGTTTCCACGTCGACCTTCGTGCCGTTGAGCGGCTCGGACGTGATGGTTCGCGGGGTGATCGCGATGTTGGCGAAGCCGGAAACGCGGGTGATTGCCCCGAGCATCTGCAGCAGCGCGGTGAGGTAGTACGGCCCCATGTCAAACATCGGCCCGCCGCCGGGCTTGTAGTAGAACTCAGGCGAGGGGTGCCACGTTTCGTGGCCCCCGCCGGCCATGATCGCGGTCACGGCGGTGGGCGTGCCGATCATGCCGTCGTCGATGGCCTTACGTGCGGTCTGGATGCCCGAACCGAGGACGGTGTCGGGCGCGACGCCGACGAGTAGACCGGTCTGCTCCGCCTTCTCCAGCACTTTCCGCCCTTCCTCGCGGTCCACGCCCAGCGGCTTCTCGCAGAACGTGTGCTTGCCGGCGTCGAGCGTCTTGAGCATCGTCTCGACGTGAACGTGCGGGATCGTCAGATTGAGAACGACCTCAACGTCATCAGATGCGATCAACTCATCCGGCATCAACACGGACTTCACGCCGTACTTCGCAGCCTGCGCCGCGGCGACATCGCGCTTCAGATCGGCAACGGCGACCATGTCGATCACGTTCAGGTTTGTAGCGTTTTCGAAATACTGATCGGAAATGTTCCCGCAGCCGAGGACACCGACGCGGACAGGGCGGAGTGCGTTGCTCATGCCGCCGAGCGTAACAACGGTTGCGGCTTTGCATAGTTCACGGAACGCCACAACCATTCAGCCGGACCGAAGCGGAAGAACGTGAGCCAGATCGGGCTCCACACCAACTGCACAACCCACACGGCCAGCACGAACCACACGAGTTCCGTCCGCTCCCACGCTTGGAAACGGTCGCCGGTGTAAAAGAACGCCGTCGCGATGACCGATTGGGCGAGGTAGTTTGTTAGCGCCATCCGCCCCACCGCCGCGATGGGTGTCAGCAACGCCCCGGCGATCTTGCAGGCGAACATGATCAGCGGGATGTACGCCAACGCTAGAAACGCACTGCCCCAGTAGTTCCATTGCATCGCGGCGGAGAACATATAGAGAATGTCGTCGTCGTTTCGCAGTGCCAGGATTGTGTCGATGATCGTGATCGGTAAACCGACGACCAGCCCGATCGCGAGCAGCGGGAGGAACTTCGTGACGGACGTCCGCGCGTCGAACAGCCCGAGCTTGAGTAAGGCCATACCGGCGAGCATCAGCCCCAATACGCGCGGGCCAAAGAAGATGACCATGAACGGCTGGTTGAACACGTTGAGCGTCAGGCGGTACCAGGCCTGCTCGGCATAGCTGCCCCGGAACGCCGCGACTTCGGCGGCGATCGCTTCGGGTGTCATCTCCATCATCTCGACGATGTCCTGCTCACCAAGCTCACCGGCAGCCCACAGACGCGCGCCCATACCCAGCAAGAGCACGCCACTGAGCGCGACGAACCCCGCTGCCGACCAGATGAGCGCCGTCGGCGAGAGCTTGCGGAACAGGAAAACGACGGCCCCGCACACCGCGTAAAGCACGAGGATGTCTCCGAACCAGAGCAGGTATGCGTGGATCATGCCGATCGCGAAAAGCGACGCGGTACGGGTGTAGTGAAACTTCACTGCACGCCCGGCTTCGTCGGCCCGCCGCGTCGAAAGCAGCACGCCGGCCCCGAACATCATCGAGAACAGCGACATGAACTTCTGGTCCGCGAACATCCGCTGTAACGCGTAGACCGTTCCGTTCGCTTCCTCGATTCCGCCTTCGACGTAGCTCGGCACCATGTACGCGTTGCCGATCTGCGAGAAGCCGATGATGTTCATCACCAGAATGCCCAGCACCGCAACCCCGCGTAGCACGTCCAGCGAATCGATACGATCAGCACGTTTGACCGGTCCAGCAAGCGCGGTGGGCTCCGACATACTCCACAGGTTACAGAAAACCGACCAAGAACGCCCACGCCTTCAGGCGTGGGTCCGCGTTCGGTGCCGCTTGCCGACCCACGGCTGAAGCCGTGGGCGTTCGGGGATTAAGTTTGAGGCTCATCTTTCGGCGTCACGAAGAACGTCAACGCCAGCACCGCGACAAAACCACCGATACATGCCGCCGCGCCGATCGCGTAGTCTCGGCCGGTCGATTCGCTAGTGAACGGCCAGATCGCCACCGCGCTGCCGATCAACACGCCGAGCAGCAGCCCGCCCATCGGCTGTTCGTGGTGTTTGAGCAGATACTTCAGCAGGTTCGAGAGCAGCACCAGCGAGAGGATCGCCCCGACCGCGACCGGGCCCAGAATCTGCAGGGCAGTCATGGCGTGCTCGGTGTCGCCCCGGGCGATGTCCTTGAGCAGCGAAACCGCGCCGGTGATGTGTTCGTAGCGCCCGAGGATGAGCATCATGTAAGCCCCGCTAATCCCCGGCAGGATCATCGCGCTCATCGCCAACGCCCCGCCGGCGATGTCCCGACCGATGCTCACGCTCGGCACGAACGTCTCGGCCGCCCGCACCTCCCGTGCCGCCGCCTTCGCTCCTTCGTCCTCCGTCAGAAAAATCGCCAGCATCAGCCCGAAGCCCACGACAAACGCAATGACCGTCGGCCACTTGATCGGCCGGCACATCTTCCAAAGCAGCGGCGCTCCGGCCAGCGTCATCCCGATGAACAACGCATACATCAGAGACTCGTGCGTCCGCACCAGGTAGGACATCACCGTCGAGAGCCCGACGATCGCCACGCCCGCCCCTGCGATGATCAGCCCGAGAAAGATCAAGGCCGATCGACTGAACCGCAGCCGGGTGATGTCGGCGACACTGCCGATAAACCGGTCGTACAGCCCCATGATCAGCACCATCGTCCCCCCCGAGACGCCGGGCACGAGGTTGGCCAGGCCCATTAGTCCGCCGGTGAAGAGCGTCCGGAAGATCGGCGTGTGGGTGGCCTGAGTTGGCGGGCTGTCGGTCTCGGTCGGGCGTTCCATGGACACCCCGAGCATCGACATGTCGCGGCCGAAAATCCAATGCCGTGATGATCCGGTGCTGTGGCGGGGACGTACGACCGATACGCAAACCGTACCCCCGGGTTTCATATCACGAGCACCTGCCGGGATGGCAGAGGTTCGGGTTGCATAAGGTGTGGATGACAAACCGACGGCCGGGCCCTTCGCCGATGTCGGGCAGCGCGTCGGTCACGCGAAACGGAGAACCGAAACATGTTCGAACGATTTACAGATCGCGCACGAAAGGTCATGGCACTGGCCAACCAGGAAGCGCAGCGGTTCAACCACGAATACATCGGGACCGAGCACATCCTGCCCGGCCTCGTCAAGGAAGGCTCGGGCGTTGGTGCAAACGTCCTCAAGAACCTCGACGTCGACTTGCGCAAGGTCCGACTCGAAGTCGAAAAGCTCGTCAAGAGCGGCCCGGAAATGGTGACCATGGGCAAGCTCCCGCAGACCCCGCGGGCCAAGAAGGTCATCGAGTACGCCATCGAGGAAGCCCGCAACCTCAACCACAACTACGTCGGCACCGAGCATCTCTTGCTCGGACTGCTCCGCGAACACGACGGCGTGGCGGCCCAGGTGCTGATGAACCTCAACCTCAAGCTCGAGGAAGTCCGCGAGGAAGTCCTCAACCTCCTCGGTGCCGGCGTCGAGGGTGAAGAGGAAGACGGCGGCGGCGTTGCCGAAGGCGGCGGCGGTGGTCGCTCCCGCGGCAAGGGCAAGGGCAAGTCCCGCACCCCCGCGCTCGACAGCTTCGGCCGCGACCTCACCGAGCTCGCCAAGGAAAAGACCCTCGACCCGGTCATCGGCCGCAGCGAGGAGATCGAGCGCGTCATCCAAATCCTCTGCCGACGTCAGAAGAACAACCCCGTCCTGCTCGGCGAAGCCGGCGTGGGCAAGACCGCGATCGTCGAAGGCCTCGCGCAGCTGATCATCTCGCACGAGGTGCCCGAGATCCTGCACGACCGCCGGCTCGTGGTGCTCGACCTCGCGATGATGGTCGCCGGCACGAAGTACCGCGGCCAGTTCGAGGAGCGCATCAAGGCGGTCATGAACGAGGTCCGCAAGAGCAAGAACGTCATCCTGTTCATCGACGAGCTGCACACGCTGGTCGGTGCCGGCGGTGCGGAGGGTGCGATCGATGCGAGCAACGTGCTCAAGCCCGCCCTCTCCCGCGGCGAGATTCAGTGCATCGGTGCGACGACGTTCGACGAGTACCGCAAGTACATCGAAAAGGACGCCGCCCTGGCCCGTCGCTTCCAGGCGATCACCGTCGATCCGCCCAACAAGGAAGACGCGGTCAAGATCCTCGGCGGCCTGCGTGAGCGTTACGAGAGCCACCACCGCGTGAACATCACCGACGCCGCCCTCGAAGCGGCCGTCGAGATGTCCGAGCGGTACATCACCGGCCGCTGCCTGCCGGACAAGGCGATCGACGTCGTCGACGAGGCCGGCGCCCGCGTCCGGCTGCGTTCGATGACCAAGCCACCAGACCTTGCCGACATCGAGGAACAGATCGAGCGTCTCTCGATCGACAAGGACAACGCGGTGAAGAACGCCGAGTACGAGGAGGCCGCCCGCCTCCGCGACCAGGCCGAAGCGCTGCGTGCCAAGAAGGAAGAGATGCAGCGTCAATGGCGCGAGAAGTCTCAGGAAGTCGACGGCGTCGTCGACGAGGAGATCATCGCCGAGGTCATCTCCAAGATGACCGGCGTCCCGCTGACCCGCCTCGAGAAGGAAGAAGCCCAACGCCTGCTCGAACTCGAGAACGAGCTGCACAAGCGCGTCGTTTCACAGAACGAGGCGATCGAGGCGATCAGCAAGACGATCCGCCGGGCACGCTCGGGCCTCAAGGATCCGAACCGTCCCATGGGCGGCTTCCTGTTCCTCGGACCATCGGGCGTCGGCAAGACGCTGCTGTCCAAGGCACTCGCCGAGTTCATGTTCGGCGACGAGGACGCGCTCGTGCAGATCGACATGTCCGAGTACATGGAGAAGCACAACGTGTCGCGTCTCATCGGCGCCCCTCCCGGCTACGTCGGCTACGAGGAAGGCGGACAGCTCACCGAGCGCATCCGCCGTCGTCCCTACTCGGTCGTCCTGCTGGACGAAGTCGAGAAGGCGCACCCGGACGTGTTCAACATGCTCCTGCAGATCATGGAAGAAGGCCGGCTCACCGACTCGTTCGGTCGCCATGTCAACTTCCGCAACGTGATCATGATCATGACGTCGAACATCGGCGCCGAGCTGATCAAGGGCGGCGTCACCCCCTTCGGCCTGCAAGGTAAAGGCACCGGCACCGCCGAGGAGCAGACGTACTCGAAGATGAAAGACACGCTCATGAAAGAGATCGAGCGTTTCTTCCGCCCCGAGTTCATTGGCCGCCTCGACGACGTGATCGTCTTCCGCCCGCTCAACGAGGAGCACCTGAAGGACATTGTCGAACTCGAGCTCAACAAGGTCACAAGCCGTCTGCAGAAGACGCACGACCTCGTGCTCGAACTCGACGAGGACGCCAAGAAGTTCCTCATCGGCAAGGGCACGAGCACCGACTTCGGTGCCCGCCCGCTACGCCGAGCCATCGAGCAGTTCGTCGAGGACCCGCTCTCGGAGGACATCCTCCGCGGCAACTACGACGGCAAGGGTCGCATCGTCATCTCCCACAAGAAGGACGATGACGGCAACGACCTCGACCACCTCTACTTCGAAGCCCACGATAAAGAACCCGAGGGCACCGAAGAAGAGCAACAAGCCGTCGCCGCCGCCGCGGACGCGACGTAGCCCGCACCGATAACCCTGAACCGAGAAAGCCCACGCCGAACTAGGCGTGGGTTTTCTTTTGTGCACGCCTTTCGACAATCAGATCGAAACCGGTTTTGAGCACCACCAGCAGAACCAACAAGCCGATCGGTGACTCCAGCAACAGCGCAATGAACGCGCCTCCGATGATCGTGATGTGCATAACCACGACGCGTCCGTACGGCATGCCATCGGCCGTGTCGCTCATTTTGTTTTTCCCAGCCATGAGCGGCGGCGGGTCGTTCCAGTTGGCTCGTACCCGCCGAACCGCCGCAAACACGTGTGGCACCGCGAGCAACGCCAAGCCCCCTGCCCACCACGGCGACACTGTCGGGATGTCGTCGAACGGATCGCCCCCGCCGGTAAACACGCCGGAGGTCAGCACGATCAGGAACATGAGATGCACAAACGAAAAGATGCCGAAATGCACGGTGAAGAACGCCACGATCGGCAGCGCCTTGATCCCGTGGAGCAACAGCCACTGGGCCATGCAGAGCACGCCGATCACGACCGTCTCGGCCCAGTACACCAACAACACGTCGCGCAAGCTCCAGCCCAACGCCAACACGCCGACAAGCACGAACACGTTTGCAAAAACCACGAGGAGCGTCCGCCATGCGGTTCGTGACATACCCAGCGGTGGCATGTCGTCGTAGCCTGACCTCATCGGGTCGTTATTCGTCATGCGGACGATTTCTACCCGAAAACACAACCGTCTGGCGAACCGACTTGCGGGCCGGGCGTATCACTGACACCTCCGAGTTGTTTGGGAGGGCCTCCGAGATGTATGGGAGGCGAAGAGCTCTCGATATGTATCACGCCGCGACTGGGCCCGGTCGCGGCGTGTTATTTGGATCGGCCGTACGCACTACGATCCAGACCGTGGATGCCAAGGCCGGCCAACTCGACGAAGCATCGGATGTGTCCGTCAAGGACGTCCGCCGCGCGGCCGACGGGAAGCCCGCCGCCGTCGCGAAGTTGGCCGGTCGGTTCTATCCCAGCGTCGCCCGCATGTCCCTCGGCATGACCGGACGCGACGACCTCGGCCCGAAGGTCGCACGCAACATCGTGCGCCGTTCCGTCACGGCCATGCAGCGTTGGCGGGACGAACACGCACCTGAGCGGTGGTACCGCCATCACACGATCATCGAAGTCCGCCACGCCCTCGCGCACAACATCGGCACCCGCCGCGATGTGCTCCTCACGCCCGACGCGGATGCACGGGCAGCCGCGTTTCTCGCCGCCGTGCGGAAACTCCCGCACCAACAACGCGAGGCCTTCCTCCTGCACCACGCCGAGAAACTCGGGCCACGCACGCTGGCGGTGTCGATGGACTGCAGCGTCGAAGCCGCCGGCAACCACCTCCGCGCGGCCGACAAGGCGTTGCGCTTGGTCGCCGACGATTTCGAACGCCAAGTCGATGCGATCGCGACCGCCTGGAGCGGACTCACCCCGCCCGAACCCGAACAAGTCCGCTTCATCACGCAGCAGACCCGGCGGGCGCTATTGCCTCGTCGGATCAAACGGGCGCTGCAGTGGATGCTCCTGATCCTCTGGCTCATCGGCCTTGGCGTCGCAACCTGGTGGGTCATTCAGAATGTGGAATGGTGAACGAAGATGAACTGGCTGGACCTGACCTACTACGCGCTGCTCCTGTTCACCGGACTACTTTGCGTTTTCGTGACGATCGTGGGCATTCCGGGCCTGTGGGTGCTCGCGATCGCGGCGATCTTCTACGCATGGATCGGCGGGTGGACGCACCTCGCGTGGCCGGGATTACTGACCGTGCTGCTGCTGGCAGTGCTCGCGGAGGTGATCGAGTTCGTCGCCGGAGCGGCAGGCAGCAAACAAGCGGGCGGCAGTTGGCGGAGCATGCTCGGTGCCATCGGCGGCGGGCTCATCGGCGGATTGCTTGCTACGTTCCTGATCCCCGTCCCGCTGATCGGTTCGATCATCGGCGCGATCCTGGGGGCAGCCGTCGGCGCGGTCGCGTTGGAGTTGTTCGTCGAGAAGGACTGGCGGCAACTCACCGACGTCGGCCTCGGCGCGGCCAAGGGCCGAGCGATCGGGATACTCGCCAAAACCGGCTGTGGTGTCGTGATGTGGCTGTTCCTCGTGTTCGCGGCTTGGCCCCATGCGTAGCGCGGCGGGGCCTATGTTTGCGTCGATGCCTGACCAACTACGGGTGTACCTCGTCGCGGCGGAACCGCATCCTCGCCCTTGTCCGCTCGCGGTGGCGGCGAGTGCCTACGACGAGCAGACCGAAGCGCGTTTCGATCAACGGTACCAAGCGTACCTCGCCGACGATCGGTTCCGGTCCGTCTCCGACCCGGCCGATGCCGACTTCATCTCCAACGGCCGCGATTACACACTCGCGCGTGTCAGTGACGAAGCACATCGGCTGGTGAACGAGACGGGCAAACCGGGCATCTTCTTCGACATCTCGGACAATCATCTGCCCTCTCCGCCGATTGACGGAATCGTCTACCGACATGGCCTGCTAGCGAGCCGAGCATTAAGTCACGAGCGGAGTTGGCCGGGGTTGGCACTGGACTTGACCCAAGCCGGCGGCGGCTTCGACCCGTTCCCGCACGAGCAACGCCCGCGAGTGGCATTCTGCGGATTGGTACTGCCGGCGATGCAGAGAATCTGGCTTCAGGTGCGCGGCAAGAAAAGCACGACGTCACAATGGCTGCGTGCCAAAGTTGTCTCGGCCGCCCGAAACGCGACCGAGATCGACACCGACTTCATCATCCGCGACCGCTACCAGGGCAAGCCCGTCTTCCGTGATCCGACATTGCAGGTTCGCCAAGATTTCTTGCAAAACATGGCGGACTCGCCGTATGCGTTGTGCGTCCGCGGGTATGGCAACTACTCCGTCCGGTTCTTCGAGGCGTTCGCGGCCGGACGCGTCCCGGTGCTCGTCGACACCGACTGCGTGTTGCCCTTTGCCGATGAGATCCCTTACGCATCCAGATGCGTCATCGTCCCGATCGACGATCTGGCCAACATCGGCAAGCACATCGCGGCGTTTCACGCGAAGCACGAACAAGCCTCGTTCGCGAAGCTACAGCGAGCCAACCGAGAAACATGGGAGCGTTGGTTCGCCCCGCCCGTGATGCTGCACCGCTGCGTGGAACGCGCGCTCAGCGAAGTCGCTTGTACGCGTTGATCAGGCCGTTGGTGCTCGCGTCGTGTGAGGTCACCGCCGCGTCGCCGTCGAGTTCGGGGAGGATGGCTTTGGCAAGTTGCTTGCCGAGTTCGACACCCCATTGATCGAAGCTGTTGATGTTCCAGATCGCGCCTTGGACGAAGATCTTGTGCTCGTACATGGCGATGAGGGAGCCGAGCGTTTGCGGCGTGAGCTTCTCGAAGAGGATTGAGTTGGTCGGGCGGTTGCCGGGGAAGGTCTTGTGGGTGACGAGGTCACCGGTCGCGCCCTCAGCTTTGACCTGCTCGGGCGTCTTACCGGTCATCAGCGCTTCGGTCTGGGCGAAGAAGTTGCTCAGGAGGATGCGGTGATGGTCGGCCCCGAGGTCGGTCAGATCGTGATGCGTCTTGGCCGGGGCGATGAAGTCGCAGGGGATGAGCTTGGTGCCCTGGTGGATGAGCTGGTAGAAGGCGTGCTGGCCGTTGGTGCCGGGTTCGCCCCAGACGACCGGGCCGGTCTGGTAGTCGTCGATGACCTCGCCGCCGCGCGTGACCCGCTTGCCGTTGGACTCCATGTCACCCTGCTGGAAGTATGCGGCGAAGCGGTGCATCGACTGGTCGTACGGCAGGATCGCCTGCGTCTCGCTGCCGAAAAAGTCGACGTACCAAACGCCCAGCAACGCGAGGATCACCGGCAGGTTCCGGTCGAACGGCGCGGACCTAAAATGCTCGTCCATCTCGTACGCGCCCGTGAGCAGCGCATCGAAGTTGTCGAAACCGACGTAGAGCGCGATCGGCAGACCGATGCTCGACCAAAGCGAGTAGCGTCCGCCGACCCAGTCCTCGAACTCGAACATGTTGGCCGTGTCGATGCCGAACTCGGCGACCTTCTCGGCGTTGGTGCTGGTCGCGACGAAGTGCTTGGCGACCGCGCTCTCGTCCTCGGCCGACTGAAGGAACCACGCCTTCGCGCTGCTCGCGTTGGTCATGGTTTCCTGCGTCGTGAACGTCTTGCTCGCGATGTTGAACAGCGTCGTCTCCGGGTCGACGCGCTTGAGCGTCTCGGCCAAATGGGTGCCGTCTATGTTGGAGACGAAGTGAACACGCAACTTGCCGTCGTCTGCGTAGGGGCGAAGTGCTTCGGTGACCATCACCGGACCGAGGTCGGAGCCGCCGATGCCGATGTTGACCACGTCGGTGATCGCCTTGCCCGTGAAGCCCTTGTGATCGCCCGAGCGGACCTTGTCGCAGAAGACGCGCATCTTCTCAAGCACGGCGCGGACGCCGGGCATGACGTCGGCACCATCGACGGTGATCGGCTCGCTACCCTTGTAACGCAACGCGGTGTGCAGCACCGCCCGGTCCTCGGTGATGTTGATCTTCTCGCCGCCGAACATCGCGTCCCGAAGCCCGGCGACGTTCTGCTCGTTCGCGAGTTCGATGAGCGCCCCGAGCGTGTCGTCGGTAATGCGGTTCTTCGAATAATCCAACAGCAGGCCACACGCCGATCGGCTCATCTTCGCGAACCGCTGCGGGTCCCGGGCGAACATGTCCCGCATGTGCCGACCCTTCACTTCCTTCAGGTGCTCGGCGAGCTTGGACCATGCTGCTGTTTTCGTCGGCTTCGTACGTTCGGACATGCGCGGACCCTATCAAAACCCACGCATCGCCGGAATATGTCGAATGGGCAAGCGGGAAACTCGCCCCGTCGGCCCGTCCCGTTGCAGACGGTCGGTTCCGGCCCTACCGTCGTCGCCCCACTTCTCCCAAGGAAACTCGCTCATGGCCCTCACGATGCTCTACAACGACGATGCCCCCCTCTCCCCGCTCGATGGCAAGACCGTCGCCGTGCTCGGCTTCGGCAGCCAGGGCCATGCCCACGCACAGAACCTGCGGGACAGCGGCGTGAACGTCATCGTCGCCAACCGCCCCGACTCGGCCAACGGTCGCCTCGCGACGGAAAAGGGCTTCACGCCGATGCCCGTCGCCGAGGCCGTGCGGGATGCGGACCTGATCATCGTCGCCCTGCCCGATGAGGTGCAGCCGGGCGTGTACGAGAAGGATATCGCCCCGAACCTCAAGCCCGGCCAGACGCTTGGCTTCACCCACGGGTTCAACATCCACTTCACGACCATCACCCCGCCCAGCGACGTCGACGTGATCATGGTCGCGCCCAAGGGGCCGGGACACTTGGTACGTAGCGAGTTCGAGGGCGGTGGCGGCGTGCCGACGCTCTTCGCCGTCCATCAGGACGCCACCGGCAACGCCCGCGCCACGGCGCTGGCTTGGTGCAACGGCGTCGGCGGCGGTCGGTCGGGCATCATCGAGACCACCTTCAAGGACGAGTGCGAGACCGACCTCTTCGGCGAGCAGGCCGTGCTTTGCGGCGGTCTCGCGGCACTGATCAAGGCCGGGTTCGAGACGCTCACCGAGGCGGGCTACCCCGAGGAAATGGCGTACTTCGAGACCGTCCATGAGGTGAAGCTGATCGTCGACCTGATCTTCCAGGGCGGCCTCGACTACATGCGGTACTCGGTGAGCAACACCGCCGAGTACGGCGATCTCACCCGCGGCCCGCGCGTCGTCGGCCCCGAAGCCAAGGCCGAGATGAAGAAGATCCTCGAAGAGATCCAGTCCGGCGAGTTCGCCCGGCAGTGGCGTGCCGAGTACGAAGCCGGCAGCGGCGAGTTCCGCCAGATGGAAGCCGACGAAGCCCAGCATCCGGTCGAGCAGATCGGCAAGCAGCTCCGCGGCATGATGCCTTGGCTCGGCGCGAAGACGCGACCGGTCGACTGATGCCCATCATCATCGAAGAACTCGGGCCCGACCAGTGGCAGCGTTACCGCGCGGTCCGGCTCGCGGCACTTGCGGATTCGCCGGATTTCTTCGGCTCAGCTCACGCGGACGAAGCCGCTTTCGATGAAACACGCTGGCGGGATCGTCTGCGACGGCGTGTTCCGACGTTGGTCGCACATGATACCGGCGTCGACTGTGGGCTCGCCGGCGGTGAGCCGGATGACACACAACCGAAACGAATCGCGTGGCTGGTTTCGATGTGGGTCAGCCCCAGTCACCGCCGGCACGGCATCGGCCGCCGGCTGATCGAAGCGGTCATCTCGTGGGCCGAGCAACGCGAGTTCGAAGAACTGCGCCTCCACGTTACCGAAGGCAACGATCCCGCCCGGCTGCTCTACCAAAACCTCGGCTTCGACATGACCGGCTCTAGCGAGCCGCACCCACGCGTACCAAGTCTGCGCGAGTTGGAGATGTGTCGCCCGCTCAAGCTCAGCCGGTGATCATCAACAGCCGTGGCCCGAGTTCACTCACGACGCTTCCGCCGGGCGGTTCGAGCGTGATCGCGAAACCGACCGCGTCGCCGACCGGCAGCTTGCTGTCGATCTGAATCTCCGACCAACCGTCGACATTCAACGTTTCCGGGGCGACATCGAACACCCCGCCATCCACACGGTTGCGGCCGTTGTCGTCGGGGCGCGTCGCGTCGACGATCCAAAGCTGGTACTGCGCCTCGACGACATCGTTGGCCGGGAGATTTCGGACACGCAGCACGCCGATCTGTTGCTCGTTGTCCCAAGCAACCTCAGCCTCGGCCTGATCGAAGTCGTCATCCATGGCCAGCACGTCGAGCTTGACCGGCTCCAGCTCGCAAGCCGCGAGCAACGCCTCGAATCCCAACGGCTCGACCAGTTCGATCGCCGGCTGGTCAGGGATGCCCGCCACCTCCGGCTGCGGCCTTGTCGCGAAGAACACCAGCAAGACGACCACCGCCGCTGCGGCAGCGATCCAGCCGGACCACGCAAGCCACGGCGATGGTGACGTCGCGGCGCCGATCGGGAGCGACTTCGGCGCGAGCAGGTGTAGCCGTGCGTCTTCGATGAGCTTGGCCCGCAGACCCGTCGGCAGTGCCACACGCGCGTCCCCGCCACTACGCCACACCGCCGCGAGCGTCGGCTCGTCGACCATCGGTTCGTTTTGTGTCGGTTGGTCGGTCATCAGTTTTGCTCCAGCCTTGGCTGTTGCAGCCCCCGTTGCTGTCGGAACATCGCCCGCCGGACGGTCGCCGCCTCACGCCGTCGGGTCAGTGCGTCACGCACCGCCGCAAACCCGCGTCGGGCCTGTGCCTTGACGGTGCCCAGCGGGATCGCGAGCTTCTCGGCGATCTCCGGATAACTCAGCCCCTCGAACACCGTCAACGTGATCACGGTCCGTTGGCTGTCGTTCAGGTCGCCCAGTGCTTCCCGGGCAGCGTCGGCCTCATCGTCATGGTCGTCGCCGTCGGTGGCGGCCACGTCGCCAAGTTGCTCAACGTCTTTCCGACGACCGCGCTTGCGGAGATGATCAATCAGCCGGCGGCGGGCAACGGTCGATACGAACGCCGCCTCGGTCCCGCGTTGCTCATCGAAATCCCCCGCCTTCCGCCAAAGCTCGATGAACACGTCCTGCACTGCGTCCTCGGCATCGGCTGCACTTTGACAATACCGTTTGGCCACGGACCAGATCAGCCCGCCGTAGCGGTCTATGCACGTCTCGGCCGCGCCCGCGACGCCACGGGCCACCGCCGGCAGGACCGGCGGCGGCGACGCGGTTGTCGAACTCGGTGTGGCGGGGTTCACCAGTAGCACAGCTTAGCCGTTCAGTGCGAGTCGCCCGGCAAAAGAACCGTGTCGATGACATGGGCGATGCCGTTCTCGGCGGTGATGTTGGTCTTGATCACCTTGGCACGATTGGTCGGTCCGACGACGAACAGTTGGCCGTCTTCGATCTCGAAGCGGAGCGTGCTGCCCTCGCGACTCTCGGCCTCACCGGCGACGACCGCGCCACGGGCATCGACCTCACCCGCGAGAATGTGCAGACGAAGCACGGCCCGCAGGTCGTTGACGTTGCTGTGATCAAGCAGCGACTCGACGGTGCCGCTTGGTAATGCAGCGAACGCGTCGTTGGTCGGCGTGAAGACGGTGTACGGACCATCGTTGCCCAGCGAACGGGCGAAGCCGGACGCCTTGACCGCTGTCTCGAGGGTGGAGAGTTCGCTCGTCCGTTCCAAGACGTCGAAGAGGTCGAGGGTGTTCTTCGGCTTCTCCTTTCCGGGGAGCAGCACGCCTTCGATCACGTGGCCGACGCCGTTGGACGCCTCGATATCGGCGGCCACGACCTGGTTGCCATTGATGCGGATGTCAGCGCCGGCCCGATCGATGATCAATATCTCACCGCCGAGGGTTTCGACCTCGGTGCGACCCTGCGGAATGTCGTCCGCGAAGATCCGGCCGGGAACGACGTGGTAGGTCAGGATTTTCGTCAGAAGGTCTTTGTCGTTGATGACCTCGGTGAGCGTGCCGTCCGGCAGTGCCTCGAACGCGTCGTTGGTCGGGGCGAAGACGGTGAAATCACCACTCTGGTTCAGCGGCTCGTCGAGATCGGCCAC
Organism: Planctomycetota bacterium; assembly: GCA_039182125.1. Lineage (NCBI taxonomy): Bacteria > Pseudomonadati > Planctomycetota > Planctomycetota bacterium. The sequence continues at coordinate 26,475 of JBCDCH010000030.1, read as the reverse complement.
GGCGATCAGTCCGGCGAGCGTGCTGAAGTCGGGCGTGGTGAACGCGATCTCGAAGATCGAGGGCACGGCATCGTGGGCGGCGGCGATGAAGCTCGTGTTTTGCGGCGTGGTCTTCTCGTCGCAGTCGCCGGCGAAGGTCACCGGGACGAGAAAGCCGACGATCGCGACGCCGGCAAGGGTGGTTGCGGAAGAGAACATGCGGGACTCCGGGGTGTGGGGTGGACGGCCGGCGGCGGCCACTCGTGTGGCTCTGTCCTCTCCTTCGCACCGGACGCCTCGCCGGACGCATCGAAGCGGCAAAGTTGGCGTCAGAATTTATCCGGACGTGGAAAGCCCGCACCGCTTTCCCATCTCGCCAAGTTTTCTCCGAGATCGCCGCTCGACCACCTTCCGACGGGCTACAGCCAACGCCACGGCTTGCCGATACAGGTTATTGGAGCAAGCCATATGGGTACGATTTCATCCGGCGTTGGCCTAGCCAGCGGCATCAACTCGCAGCAGATCATCGAGCAGCTCATGCAGATCGAGGCGCGTCCGCGTGCCTTGTACGAGCAACGCATTGCCGGCAATGAGTCGCGCCGCCTCGCCTACACCACGCTCGAAACACGGCTTGCCTCGCTCCGCCTCGCCGGCCAGCAACTCAAGCTTTCGCAGAGGTTTCAGGCAGCCACGGCGACCAGCGGCAACGACGACGTCGTTGTCGCCACCGCGAGCGACCGCGCCGCCACCGGCAGCTTCCAGGTTCGCGTCGCACAACTCGCGTCGAGCCAGCAGACCGTTTCGCAAGGCTTCGCGTCCCCGACCGACACGCTCGGCATCGGCAATCTGACCTTCGAACTCGGCGGCAAGGGACTGCGGTCCGAGTCGAGCATCAACGACCTACGCGGCGGTCAGGGCATCTCGGCCGGCCTGTTCCGCATCACCGACCGCGCCGGCGACTCGGCGGTCATCGACACCGCGGGCGTCCGAGACCTCGACGAACTCGCCCTGCGCATCAGCCGCAACACCGACGTCAACGTGCAGGCCGACATCGAGGACGGCAAGCTCGTGCTCACCGACTTCACCGGCGGCAGCGGCCAACTGGCCGTCCGCGATATCGACGGAACCGCCGCCGAAGAGCTCGGCATCGATCAACGCGTCTCCGCCACGACCATCACCGGCGCGCAACTCGATGGCCTCGCCGAGACCACCACCCTTTCGAGTCTCAACGATGGCCGCGGCGTCGATGTCGGTCTCAACGCCGACCTTACCGTCACCTTGCTCAACGGCAGCAACTTCGACGTCGACCTGACCGATGCGAAAACGATCGGCGACGTGATCGAAAGGTTCGACGACGCGGCTGGCGGCGACGCGACCCTGACCATCAGCGGCAACCGGCTGATCATCAACGACAACACGACCATACCGCCGCTGGGCATTGGGCAGACGTCCGTTGCCAGCGCCAACGGCTCGTCGGCCGTGCAAGACCTCGGGCTGATCGGCAGCTCGACGACCGGCACGTTCAACGGCCGGCAGATCGTCGCGAGCAACGGCAGCGTGCTCATCCAGTCCCTCGCCGGGGGCGACGGCATTGACACGAGCGGCGGCCTGACCGTCACCAACCGTGCCGGCGTCACCACGAACATCGACACGCAAGCCGAGGACGTCGCCGGACTGATCGACGCGATCAACAATGCCGGTGCCGGCGTCGAAGCCCAGATCAACGACGCGGGCAACGGCATCGACCTGATCGACCTCACCGGCGGCAACGGCGATCTCACCATGGCCGAGCGCGGCGGCACCACCGCGGCCGACCTCGGCCTGCTCGGCACCTTCGCCCCAAACACCGATCCCAACGCGCCCGACGCCAAGGGCGCGAACCTGCAACGCCAGTGGATCTACGGCACCACCGAGGTGGCCGACCTCGACGGCGGCAACGGCATCGGGGCCGGCACGCTCGAGTTCACCAACTCCAACGGCGACGTCTTCGAAGTCGTGATCGACGAAGAGGACGACATCACCAACGTCGATGACCTGTTCGCCAAGATCAACGACACGGCCGCAAGCTTCGGCGTGAGCATCGGACTCAACGACAATGGCGACGGCTTCACCGTCACCGACACCGCCGGCGGCGCGACGCAGCTACGGATCAACGACGTCGAGGGCCAGATCGGCAGCGCCCTGCGGATCACCGGCGAGGCCGAGACCGGCGAGACGACGCTGACCGGCAGTTACGAAACGACCATCGAAGTCGCCGCCTCCGACACGCTCGACGAGGTCATCACGAAGATCAACGAATCCGACGCCGGCGTGGCCGCGACGTTGCTCAACGACGGCGGCAACACGCCCTTCCGACTGTCGCTCACCGGCCGGCGACCGGGTCTCGCGGGGCAAGTACTCGTCGACGGCGGCGCCACCAGTCTCCGCACACGCGACCTATCCGAGGCGAGTGACGCGCTGGCCTACATCGGCGGCGGTGCCGACGCGATCGCCATCTCCAGCAAGTCCAACACGATCAGCGACGCTGTCCGCGGCGTGTCCTTCGAACTCACCGGCGTGAGCGATCAGGCAATCAACATCGAAGTCGCTTCCGACACGACCCCGGTCAAGGACCAACTCAAAGCCCTTGTCGAGGGGTTCAACACCACGATCTCCGAGATCCGCTCGTTGACCGATTTCGACGTCGAGACCGGTCGCCGCGGGCAGTTGCTCGGCGAGTCGGCGGTGCAGCGGATCGAGTCCGAGTTGTACGCGTTGCTGCGCGACCGTGTCGTCGAAGGCGGCCAATACCAGCGGCTCGGCGACATCGGCGTGAACATCGAAAACGGCGGCGAACTGACGTTCGACGAGGAAACCTTCAACGCCGCCTACGCCGACGACCCGCGGGCTGTCGAACGGCTCTTCACGGCCACGACCACTCAGCTCGACGACGAGGGCGAGGAGGCGGTCGTCGGCGTCGGCCTCGGCTGGCTCATCGAAGAAAGGCTCGACCGGATCGTCGACCCGGTCGACGGCATCATCAAACGAACCGCCGACGCGATCGACGAAGTCACCCGCGGCTATGAAGACCGCATCGACCAGCTCAACGCCCTGCTCGACGGCAAGCGTGCCCGGCTCGAACGGCAGTTCTTCAACATGGAACTCGCCATCGCTGGCCTGCAGGATCAACAGGCGGCCGTGAGTAGCTTCCAGCCGTTTAACTTCCGTGGCACCGGTGGTGGCGACAGCTAAACCGCCCCCGCCTTCAAGCTGCTGTTTTGAAACTGTCCGCGTTCACCCCACGACACCGATACTGCCACCATGAGTTCTCAAGCACGCCGACATGCTGTAGTTCCCGCCGCCAAGAACGGTGTCAACCAGTACCTGCGTGCACAGGTCATGACCGCGTCTCCCGAGCGAATCCAACTGATGCTCTTCGACGGCGCACTCCGGTTCGGCGAACAGGCGCGACATGGCCTGCGCAACCACGACTACGACCTGAGCCACGACAAGCTCAAACGCGTCCAGCGCATCGTTCAGGAACTCATCCACGGCCTGCGACCCGAGCACGACCCGGTCACCTGCAAGCAACTCGAAGCGCTCTACAACTTCGCTTACCTCAAGCTGGTCGAAGCCAACATCCATCACTCCGAGGAAGCGCTCGACGAAGCCCTGAACGTGCTGCGGTATCAGCGCGAGACGTGGGCGATGCTTCTCGAACGACTCGAAGCTGACGAAGCCAAACAGGTCAAGCAAGACCCGCGCGTAAGCATGTGCGCGTGATCAGGCGGTGGCCTTCGCCGCCTGGCGGTCGGTTCGTCGACGATCGGCTTCCTTCAGCTGGCCCTTGCGGATACGCACCGCCGTCGGGGTGACTTCGACCAGTTCGTCGTCCTCGATGTACTCCAACGCTTGCTCGAGCGTCATGCGCCGGGCGGGCTTGAGGACGAGCGCTTCGTCGCTGGCGTGGGTGCGGATGTTGTTGAGCTGCTTGCCCTTGACGACGTTGACGACCAGGTCGTTGTCACGGCAGTGCTCGGCGACGATCTGTCCCTCGTAGACGACGTCGGTGGGCCCAACGAACATTTCGCCGCGCTCCTGCAGGCCGAACAGCGAGAACGCCGTCGCGGCCCCGGCCATGTTGGCGATCATCACGCCGTTCTGCCGACCCGGCACGTCCGACCGCAAGGGACGCCACTCGGCGAAGCTGTGGTGCATGATCGCCTCGCCCTTGGTGGCGGTGAGCAGGCGGGTCCGCAAACCGATTAAGCCACGCGCGGGGATCAGGAACTCCAGGTGCTGGATGCCGTGCCGGTCGGACATGGTCTGCAACTCGCCGCGTCGGTGGCCGACCAACTCCATCACCTTGCTCGCGTGCAGGTCCGGCACATCGACGACCAGCCGTTCGACCGGCTCGCTCTTCACGCCGTCGATCTCACGGACCACCACCACCGGCTTGCCGACCGAGAGTTCGTAGCCCTCGCGGCGCATCGTTTCGATCAGGATGCCCAGATGCATCAGGCCGCGTCCGCTCACACGCAACGTGTTGTCGCCCTCGCTGCCCTCGACCTGCAGCGCGACGTTGGATTCCAGCTCACGCATGAGGCGGTCGCGGAGGTGGCGGGCGGTGACGTACTTGCCTTCCTTTCCGGCCAGCGGCGAGTCGTTGACGCCGAAGACCATCGTGAGCGTGGGCGGCTCGATCTCGATCGGGTCCATGGGCGCGGGGTTGTCCGGATCGCAGACACTGTCGCCGATGTCGACGCCTTCGAGGCCGACCATCGCGACGATGTCGCCGGCGGACGCCTGCTCGACTTCCTTACGGCCGAGCCCGTCGAAGGTCAGCAGCTTGACGATCTTCCGCTTCTCCATGGAGCCGTCGCGCTTGGAGAGAAGGACCTGTTGCCCGGCTTTGAGCGTGCCGTCGTAGATGCGGCCGATGCCGATGCGGCCGACGTACTCGCTGTAGTCGAGCGTCTGCACCCGCAGCCGCAGCGGCTTGGTTTCGTCGCCCTCGGGCTGCGGGATGTGATTGAGCAGCGCGTCGAACACCGGCTTGATGTCTTCGCCCTTCTTGTCCATCTCCGTGCTCGCCCAACCGTCTCGGCCGCTGGCGTAGACCGTCGGGAAGTCGAGCGTCTCGTCATCGGCACCAAGTTCCATGAACAGCTCGAAGACCTCGTCGAGCACTTCCTCCGCACGTTGGTCGGGCTTGTCGATCTTGTTGATGACGACGATCGGCTTGAGCTTCGCGTCGAACGCCTTCTGCAAAACGAACCGCGTCTGTGGCATCGGTCCCTCGGCCGCGTCGACCAGCAGCAGACACCCGTCCGCCATCGCCAGCACCCGCTCGACCTCGCCGCCGAAGTCCGCGTGGCCGGGCGTGTCGATCACGTTCACTTGCACCTTGTCGCCGGTCTCCGGATCGGTGTAGGTGATGGCGCAGTTCTTGGCGAGGATGGTGATGCCGCGCTCACGTTCAAGCGGGTTGGAGTCGAGGATCGCGTCGCCCTTGAGTTGGGCGTCGCGGAAGTTGCCGGACTGGCGGAGTAGCGCGTCGACGAGCGTGGTCTTGCCGTGGTCGACGTGGGCGATGATGGCGACATTTCGGATATTGCGCGGCATTGGCGCGGGCATGGTAGGAGCAGGGATGCCACGGCGACGCCGGCTGACCCGTGTGGATCAATCGACCAGCAGCAACACTGCCAGCAGTAGCACCGATGCGATCAGCCCCATGACCGATCGGACGTTGTTCCACCGGTTCCACGGCCGCTCGAACACCAAGCGCGCCTTGTTGACCGTCGCATCATCCGCGGCATCGGCATCGACCATCTGCAGTGCGTTGTTGAGCCGGATATTGAACAGGAACGTCGGCAACTGAAGGCCGAGTATGTACACCGCTGCCGCCACCATGAGCAAGACGCGGGGAACCCCGTCGAGCCGCACCGCTCCCCAAACCGCCGTGACCGCGAGCAACGGGATCGAACCAACCCAGATCGCCATGAAGATCGGCTGGTTGTTCTGGATAACGCCGTCGATGACCTGGAACGCACGAACAAACGCACGGTCGGGCAACCTGGCAATCCCCGGCATCACGACGATCGCAAACCAAAGGACCAACCCCGTAACAAGTGTGCAAAACAACGCCGTAGAGAGCAGCAAGATGTGAAACACGATCATCAGGCGGCGCTCCCTTGCTGAGTCGCCAATGCCGCTCCGCAGAGCGTCGCTTCTTCTTCGAGGCGAACGTTGAAGCGATCTGTCCACGGATGCGGGGTCGCCCCGCCGCCGGTGAGGATGACATCATCGAGTAGCGGCGTACCGAGCGATTCGAGCTTGGCCAGCCGTTCGCGGCGGCTCCGATCCAAAGCGGCGACGATGGCACCGAGGATGTCGTCACGGGTGGAGCCAAGCGTGAGCCCGGACATGCCGCCGGTCGGCTGGTCGATCTCGGTGCGGCTACCGGCGAGGCGCAGGTCGAACGCGACGTCGGTCGAACGCGTCTGGGTGAGCAATCGCTCGAACGCGGCGTCGTCAAGATCGCGGAAAAGTTCACGGCGGGCCCAGGCGATCGTGCTGCCGGCGGCCGCCTCGGTCGCGGCGCTCACCCACTTGCGACCGATGCCCAGGGGACGCGTGAGCAGGTCGGCCCTCGGCTCGGGATGATCGAGGCAAACGGCCAGCACGTCCGTACTCCCCGCCGAGTTGACCAGCTGCCCCGGCCGCGCCCCGGCCAACAGCAACGCCCCGCTGCCGTCGACCATGCCGGCCGTCACCGGAAGCCCCTCGGGCAGCTTCAACACGACCGACGCGCCGGGAAGAAGTTTGCCGACGACCTCACCGGAATCGACCACGCTCGGCAGTTGCGACATTTTCAACCCGACGAGATCGACCAACTCCTCGTCCCAACCGGTGCCATCGACCCGCCAAAGCCCGGTGAAGCCGGCGTTGGACACGTCCATCACACGCGCGCCGGTGAGGCTCGTGTGCAGGAGCGTCGTTATGTGGCCAACGAGATCAACGCCCGACATGCCGTGGTTGTCGGCGAACCATTTGCACGACGTGGAGCTGATGCCGCCGGGGAACGGTCGGTTGCCGACACGTCGCAGGTGATCGTCACGGCCGAGCGCCGCTTCAATCGCATGGGCTTGGGCAACGGATCGCCGATCGGCGTGTGTGATGATGTCCGAAAGCTCTTTGCCGTTCGGCCCCATGGCCAGCCATGCGGGGGACATGCCGGTCAAAGCGAGCACGTCCACGCCGGTCCCGTCGATCGCCCCGAGCACGGCAAATGCCGCACGAAGGAGTTCTTGCGCAGTCACGCTGACTTTCACTCCCTGCGTGTCGGTCCGGAAGGGTTCCCGCAAGACCGACCCGACGATCTCCCCATCGACGACGATCGCCGCCTTGGCCGAGGAGCTTCCGATGTCGAGGGCGAGAACTTTCATAATCATCCGGAGATGCCGGCGGCGCAGCTTACCGCGGGTTTGCGAGCCACGCCCGCGGCTCTACCATTCCTCCCAGGGGCAAGCTCCACACACGCAGCATGATTATCGACTGTCACACGCACGTTTGGCAAAGTCCCGAGCAACTCGGCCGCGCGACACTCGGCGGCGTTCCACCCCGCACCGGCAAACGCCAGGGCAACACACCCGCCGCCGACCCTGACGCTCACTTTCAGCAAACCCGCCAAGTCGACAAGGCGTTCGTGCTTGGGTTCAAGAGCAAGTACCTCGAGGCCGACGTGCCCAACCGTGTCGTCGCCGACTACTGCGGCCGCGACCCCCAGCGTTTGTTCGGCTTCGCGGGCATCGACCCGACCCAGGAAGCCGCCGTTGATGAGCTGCAACTAGCGCATGAAGAACTTGGCCTGCGCGGAGTGACCGTCTCGCCGGCCAACCAGGACTTCCACCCCGCCGACACACGGGCGATGGACCTTTACGCCAAGGCCGAGAAGCTCGGGATGCCGATCCTTTTCCACCCCGGCGGCCCGATGACCGAGGCGAGCAAGCTTAGTTACTCGCGCCCCCATCTCATCGACGAGGTCGCCCGCAACTTCCCGGGCCTGCGCATCGTCATCGCCCAGCTCGGCCAACCGTGGATCGAGGAGGCGATCCTGCTGCTCGCCAAGCACCGCAACGTTTACGCCGACGTGTCCGTGCTCACGTCCCGCCCGTGGTTGGCGTACAACGCGCTCATCAACACGTTCCAAGCCGGCGTCATGGGAAAGCTGCTTTTCGGCTCCGACTTTCCGTTCGCCGACGCGCAGCAATGCATCCAGACGCTGTACTCGCTGAACCAGATGGTGCAGGGCACGAACCTGCCGGTAATCCCGCGTGAAGAGTTGCGCGGGATCGTGGAGCGTGACGCCCTCGAACTTCTCAACCTCGCGTGATGCCGACGATCTCTCACCACCCGAGGCTTCCGGCCGGCGGAAACAACGACCCCACCGCCGGCGGACCGTTCACCCAGGAACTGCGCATCGCCGACGGCAAGCGGACGATCGGTTCGGTCCGTTGGCACACCGTGGGTTCCGATGGCGTCGCCCAGTTGCTCGACCTGTTCGTCCGCGAACCCGACCGCCGGCAGGGCCATGCGAAATCATTACTAACGGCAGCGGAGAAACAGATCGGTAAGTACCACGGCCGATCGCTACGCCGCATCTGGTGCCAAGTCCGTCAGCAATCGCAGGTCAAGGCCCGCGCGCTCATCAGCGGCCGGGGCTATCAGCACGTCTCCACGGCGAAAGACCTCTTCGAGAACGAAGACGGGTTGGTCTACGTCAAGACCTTCGACTGAACGACCGACCAACCGCGCCAAACCGCACAAACGGAATCAGAGTCACGCATCGGTTTATTGGCCTTTGCGGTCTTCAAAAATCTGCTTGCAACCGACGTGGTGCCATGGTTTCTTGTGAGCTGTGCAGCCAGGCGCGGCGATCGCCGTCGTTTGGGGAGAACTCTGTAGCTTGACGATAACCCGTAGGACGAAAATGCCCCGCCAGAGCCAACGCTTTTGTGCCGACGCACCCCGTACATCGCTCGATCGTGCCGTGACCGAAACGCTTGAACAGCGCCGGCTGCTCGATAGCGCGCTGGCCGGGCACTGGCAGTTCGACGAGAGCACCGGCACCATCGCGACCAACGCCGTCGCCGGCTCCACGGGCTCGCTGATCAACATGGAAGACGTCGACCGTGTCGACGGGCGGTTCAACAACGGCTTGCGGTTCGATGGCGTCAACGAGTACGTCCTCATTGACAATGTGGTGACGGGACCGACTTTCTCGCACAGCTTGTGGGTCCGTCCCGAGCCGACCGTCGCGCGTCAGGGTCTGCTGAGCCACCATACCAACGGTGTGAGTCCGTTTGGATACAGCGTCGAGTCGGGTCTCGACCTTTATCTTGAACCGGACAACACCGTCTCCGTCTGGATTCGAGATGGGCAGGGAGCAAGCTTCGAGTTCGAGTCGGCGATCTCCCTACCGGACAACCAGTGGAACCACATCGCCATCACGAACGATGGTTCGGAAACCGCTCTCTGGATCAACGGCCAAAAGTCCACCGTCCGCGCCGGCGTCGAGTGGGACATGCCCGCAAGTGAGGGCGGATTCGTGACGGTCGGTCGCGCACGCACGCAGGGCAATCCGATCGGCACGGCCTTCTTTAAAGGCACGATTGACGATGTCAAGATCTACAAACAGGGCATCTCCGGCGGCGAGATCAAAGCGCTGGCCAACCCCGAAGCCGACGGCAAGTTCCGCTGGGAAACCACGCTCTACACCGTGGACGAAGACGCAGGCACCGTCACCGTCCCGGTCATCCGTATTGACGGCTCGAACGGCGCGGCCGTCGTCAACTACGAAGTCGTCGACGCCTCCGCCAAAGCCGGCCTCGACTACACCGACGTCACCGGCACCGTGAACTTCGCGGACGGACAGGTCCGGGCCAACGTCGTCATTCCGATTCTCAACGACACCGAGGTCGAGGGTGACGAGACGTTCAACACGAGCCTCAACGCGGTCGCGGGTCCCGGTGCGTTGGACGCGCCGCGCACCACGACCGTCGTGATCCAGGACGACGAACCGCAGCCGGTCGGTGAAGGCGATGGACTACAGGCTGACTACTTCCGCGACACCGAGTTCAACGACCTCGCGTTTACCCGCATCGACCCGCGGATCGACTTCGAGTGGGAAGACAACAAGCCCGAGGCCCGACTCAACGAGGACAACTTCAGCGTCCGATGGACCGGCACGGTCAAGCCACTCTACACCGAAACCTACACGTTCCACGCCGAGGCCGACGATGGTGTGCGGCTCTGGGTCGACGGGCAGTTGCTGATCAATCAACCCTCGTGGACCGCGGCCGACGAGTACACCGGCACCATCAACCTCCAGGCCGGCCAAGAGTACGACCTGCGCATGGAGTTCATCGAGGGCAGCGGCTGGGCGAAGGCGAAGCTCTCGTGGAGCAGCGCACGCCAGGCCAAGGAGATCGTGCCGCGCAGCCAGCTCTTCACCCCCGACGCTCCGCCGACCTCCGGCACTGGCGACGGCTTGCGTGGCCTGTACTACGACGGTCAGACGTTCTCCGATCTGCAGTTCGAGCGGATCGACGCCACGGTCGACTTCGAGTGGCAGGCCGGCGGCCCCGACAGCCGCGTCGGCGTTGACCAGTTCAGCGTCCGCTGGCTGGGCCAGATCGAGCCGCTCTACACCGAGGAATACACCTTCCACGTCCAAGCCGACGACGGCGTCACGCTCAAGGTCAACGGCCAGACGCTCATCGACCAGCCCGAGTGGACGCCCGCGACCGAGTACATCGGCACGATCACCCTCGAAGCCGGTCAGCGGTACGACATCAGCCTCGACTACAATGAGGGCGGCGGCTGGGCACAGGCACGCTTGTTCTGGTCTTCCGCCTCGCAGCCGAAGCAAATCGTTCCGCAGTCACAGCTGTACAGCGTCGACGCCCCCGAGCCTCCGGCCAGCGGCAGCGGCGACGGGCTTCTCGGCACTTACTTCGACGACAACACGTTCACCAACGACGTCTTCGAGCGCGTGGACCAGCGTATCGACTTCGGCTGGCAGGACGGCAGTCCGCGGGCCGACATTCCTGCTGACAACTTCAGCGTCGTCTGGTCCGGCTTCATCGAGCCGCGCTACGGCGAGACGTACACCTTCCACCTGAGCGTCGACGACGCGGCCGAGCTGTTCGTCGACGGCGTCAAAATCATCGACGTCCCGAGTTGGACACCCGCACCCGAGTACACCGGACAAATCACGCTCGTCGAAGGTCAGCAAGTCCCCATCGAGCTGCGCTTCCGTGAGAACACCGGCTGGGCATCGGCCAGCCTTTCGTGGTCCAGCAGCAGCCAATCGAAGGAAGTCGTCCCGCAGTCGCAGCTCTACTCCGGCAGCAACGGCACGCCCATCGGCACCGGCACCGGCCTGCTCGGACAGTACTTCGACAACCGCGACTTCACCCGCCGCAAGGTGCTCCGCGTCGATGAAACCATCGACTTCGACTTTGGCATCGAGGCGCCCGTGCCGACGATGGGCGTGAACGACTTCAGCATCCGCTGGGACGGTCAGGTCGAGCCACGCACCACTGGTACTTGGACCTTCCGCACCGAGTCCGACGACGGCGTCCGGCTCTGGGTCGACGGTAACCTCATCATCAATCAGTGGGTCGACCAGGCGTACACCGCACACCAGGGCCAGATCAGCCTCGAGGCCGGCGTGAAGTATGACATCCGCGTCGAGTACTACGAGGCCGGCGGCCAGTCGGCAATGCGCCTGCTGTGGCAAGGCCCCAACACCCCGCTGGAAGTGATTCCCTCGACCCAGCTCTACCCCGCCGAAACGCCCCCGGCCCCGACCGCTGGCGACTTCGTGCTCGAAGACTACGTCACCGGCCTCACCCAGCCGACCGCGATCGATCACACGTCCGACGGCTGGATGTTCATCGCCGAAAAGTCAGGCATCATCAAGCTCTTCAAGGACGGGCAGGTCACCCAGTTCGCCGACCTGCGGGACGACGTGAACAACGTCCGCGACCGTGGGCTGATCGGCTTCGCAGTCCATCCGGACTTCCCGCAACAGCCGTACGTCTACGCGGCCTACACCTACGACCCGCCGGAGGCCAACGGCAACACGCTCGGCCTGGCCGGGCGCGACGAGCGCGGCAACCGGCCGTCCCGCGTGGTCAAGCTCACCGCCACCGCCGAGAGCGGCTTCGAAATCGCCGAGGCCGGCTCGGGCGAGGTCATCGTCGGCAAGAACTCCACCTGGGAGCACGTCACCCGACCCGATCTCGACTCGACCCAGAACTTCGACCTGCCGCCCTCGGGCCAGAACCCTGACGGCACCTGGGTTCAGGACTTCCTCGGCACCGATAGCCAGTCGCACTCCATTGGCGCACTCCGCTTCGGCACCGACGGCGCGCTCTACATTTCCAACGGCGACGGGACCAGCTACGGCGCGGTCGACCCGCGGTCCGAGCGTGTCCAGGACCTGGACAACCTCTCCGGCAAGCTGCTACGCGTTGACCCGCTCACCGGCCGCGGCTTCGCGGACAACCCGTTCTTCGACGGCGATCTCGACTCCAATCGCTCCAAGGTCTTCGCCCTGGGCCTGCGGAACCCCTATCGCATGGCGATCCACCCCGAGACCAACGACATCTTCCTAGGCGATGTCGGCTGGGGTACGTGGGAAGAGATCAACGTCGTCGACTTCTCTGACGGCGGCGGCGAGAACTTCGGCTGGCCGTGGTACGAGGGGGCCGACTCGGGCAATGACCCGACGCGCGGCTACCGTGATCTGCCCGCCGCCCAGGAGTTCTATCTCAACAACTCCGCTATCGTCCCGCTCTGGTCTGGACGACACGGCGGTGCCGACGGTGCGGTCGCGGTCACGGCCGGCGACTTCTACACCGGGGAAACCAACTACTACCCCGACCTGTACGAAAACGCCTTCTTCTTCACCGACTATGGCCGCAACGACGTCCGAGCGATGATCCTCAACCCCGACGGCTCTGTGAACAGCATCGAATCGCTGACTGATCCCGAAGGACGACTGGTCATGATGGATCAGGGCATCGACGGTGCGATCTACGTCGTCGACATCAACGGCAGAATCCGCCGACTCGGTTTCGAGAGTTGATTCGACGTTCACCCGCAACGTGACAAGCTCCGCCGTTTACGGCTGGGCTTGTCGTGTTGCGGCATCGGCCGAAAGGCATAGACACTTTGCGCGACTTCTTACCGTGCATCTTCCGCGACGATCCAGCATACTGAGACGCATGCGGTCGGATCGCCCGCCCTTTTATCGCCGCCTCGCATTCAAGCTGTTGCTCGGCTTCACGGTCGTGCTGCTCGGGCTGACGCTGCTGGTTGCCGTGCCGCTGAACAGTGCCATGCGGCGCCAGATCGAGGAAGACCTTCGGTCGGAGTTGCGCGCGATCGCCGGTACCGCCGCGCTGACCATCAACGGCGACGCCCATGAACAGGTCGTCGCCGCCCAACTCGCCAACGGTAACGGGTCCGACACGCCCGGCTTCCAAATCATCAAAGAGCAGCTCATGGCCGTGCGCGACCGCAACGGTCTCCCGGCCGAACACATCTACACGTTCTACCGCTCGCCCGAAAATCGATTCGTCGCCCACTTCGGCGTGATGACCCACCCAAAGCCGTTCACCGGCGACCTGTACGATTTGTCCAGCATCATGCGAACGGTCTTCGAGCAAGGCGCCGTCGCCGACCGCCCCATCTACTCCGACAACAACGGCACCTGGATCAGCGCATACGCACCGATTTACAACTCCGCCGGAGAAATCGTCGGCATTCTCGAAGTCGACCGCAACGCCGAGGAGTATCTCTCACGAGCAGACGTCGTCACGTCGAGCGTGATCAAAAACGGCTCGACCGCACTGCTGATTGCCGCACTCGGCTCATGGATCTTCCTGCGGCGAACGGTGACCGGGCCCATCGAGAAAATACACCAGACCGTGCTCGCGATCGCCGCCAAAAGGTTCGACAAGCGCACCGGCGTCACCACCGGCGACGAGTACGAAGATCTGGGCGAATCCCTCGACGAGCTCGCCCATCAACTACAGGTCGCTTCGAGCGTCCACTCGGACCTGACGCCCGACACGATGCCCGACGCGCACGGCTGGCACTTGGCCGGCCGGAGTATCGCGTGTGACGCGACGGCCGGCGACTACTACGACGCGTTCGTGTTGCCCGGCGATCGCGTCGGGGTGGTGATCGGCGACGTCACCGGCCACGGGCTCGGACCCTCGCTCTTGATGTCCGCCGCCCGCGGCTCGCTCCGCGCGCTTGCCGAGGTGGTCGAAGAACCCGACGAGCTGGTCACGAAGCTCGACGAACTGGTCAAGGGCGACCTGCGGGGCGGTCGCTTCATCACCCTGCTCTATGGCGTGCTCCACGCCGACGGGCGATTCGTCTATTGCAACGCTGGCCATGGCCCGGCCGTCTGCGTCAAGCCGGGGAGCATCAAACCGCTCGTGGCCCATCGCACGCCCGTCGGCGTGCCGTGGTTCAACAACGACGACCTCGCAACCACGCTTCATCTCGACGCGGGCGACTCGGTGTTGCTCGCGTCCGACGGCGTCACCGAAGCGTCCAACGCCGAGCGCGAGCTGTATGGCGACCACCGACTCCACAACTTTCTCAACAACCGCCTCTCCACCGCCGAGCAGACCATCGACGACCTCGTCACCGAGATCGCCAACCATCGCGCCGGCACGCCGCTCAGTGATGACTTGACCGTGGTCTGCATCCAACGCCACTTCTCCGACGAAGCATGCTCCCTTCAACGCGTGGCCGGTAACCACGTCTCGCCGACTTCGGAGATCACCACCCGATCGGCCTGATCTCCCGCCGCTGCACGCAGTCGACGCAACGGCTCATCCATCGGCTCCCGGCTCAGCTTGAACGTCGTGTGGTGGTACGCAATGAGCCGCTCCGATCCCGTCGAAGTGAACATGCGCCACACCTGCTCCGGCGTGGCATGGGCCGCGACGTACGGGTCGTACGCACCGATGCCGAACGCGGCGAGATCGAACGGACCAAGATCGTCAAACGCATCGGTGTCGGCCGTGTCACCCGTGTGCAGAACACGCCGACCATCGGCTTCGAAAATGAACCCGACGTACCCGCGATGGTCGTCGAAGAAGACGCGCGGCCCCCAGTGATTTGTCTGCACGCCGCGCACCTCGACACCGGCAAAAACACTCGACTCGCCGGCCGCGATCTCAGCGACACTTCGAAAGCCCAGATCATCCAGCAAATCGCCCACGCCCGGCGCGGTCACGACATCGACGTCTCGCGGAAGACGATGCAGCGTCGGCCGATCGAGGTGATCGAAGTGTGCGTGGGTCACGACGAGGAGGTCGATCGGTGGCAGTTGCCCGATCGACAACGCCGATCGCTGGCGACGCCGCGGCCCGAGCGTGGTAAAGCCAAGGTCCATCCCGACACGCGTGCCGAGGACGGGATCGACCAGGATCGTCTTGCCGGCAACGCGGTAGAGCAGTGTCGCATGTCCGAGCCAGCACGCCGCGAAGTCGGCAGTGAGAAACGCGTTCAGGTCTGGCCGATTCGGCGGCGCGGGCGGCGGCCACCACCCGCCCAAAGGCCTGATACGTCCCCGTCCACGCCCGAGCCGATCCGCCACGCGCAACACCCACGGCCGACGCTTGAGCGCATCGGCGAATCGCCGCCAACTCAGCAATGGGTCCGACCGGTCGTCTACGGCCACTTGAGCTCCGCGACTACCGGATAGTGATCGCTCGCGTACTTCGCCAAGCGGTCGGTCTCGATCTTCGCATCAAGCAGCGCTTCGGGCGGGAACCCCCACGCAAAGACGTAGTCCACCCGCAACCCCGCATGAATCGTGTCGAGCGTACCGGCATTCGCAACGGTCTTCGGGTTCAACTCGGCGAAGACGTCGACGTAGTAACTGTCGAGCATTGTCTGAACGACGTCGCGCGGAAACGTGTTCTCATTCTCCCGCAACCCGTGCAGATCACCGGGGCGAAGCTTCGATTCCTCGACGTGTTGCAGCGGCGAAACCGAGTTGAAGTCACCCATGATCACGTGCGGCCGACCGGCGACGCGGTGGCGTTCGAGCTTGCCGAGGACAAAGCCGATCTCACGCAATCGCTGGTCTTCGTCGTGCCGGGGGCGATGCGGGTGCAAATGAACCACGGCGATCGGCAGCCCGTTTACCTCACACTCGACACACGACCTAGGTCCGTCCGACGCAAGCCCGTGATTCACCGACGATGTCACCGGCAACCGCGAAAGTAAAACACATTGCCGGGACCGCCCTGGCGCGGGTACGACGTCCATCGACAAACGCGTGGCGATCCGCCGAACCTGTTCGTCATCCTCGGCCTCGATGAGCGCGACCACGTCCGGATCATTTGCCAGCATCACCTCGGCCAACGGATCCGCCCGCCCAACGCCGCCATCGAGAATGTTGTAAGTCAAAAGCCGCACGTCGACATGGTACGCGACTCACACCCCCGCGAGCTTCTGACGGCGGGGGTCGGTTTCCTTGATAACCTGCGTTACACCAGTTTGGTTGAAGCCCTTGAAGCCGTTGTTGCGTTCGAGGTTTTCGAGGTGGCTGCCGATCGCTCCGTTGTTGCGGAACTCATCGGCCTGGGCGGCGTCGATCTTGCCGGCGTCGAGCAGCGCTGCGATGCGATCCTCGGCAACGGGCCAACGCTCGCCCTCGGTGAATGCTTGCTTGAGATAATCGAAGTCGCTGAACGCACGCATCGTCTTGATGCCGTCGTCGGCCATCTGATCACGCAACGCAACGAAGTCGAACGTGCATTCGAGGTGGTGCATACCCGCCTGGAGGACGGACTCGCCGTGGAGGCCGCACCAGAGTCCGACGGTCGCGAGCTCGTCGCGTTCTTCCATCGGCTCGTGGGCGAAGTCGGTGAGCAGTTCGTCGGGCGAGATGTCGACGTCGTTGAACGTGACGATCCCGCACACCGGTTGCTCCATGACCTGCGCCCCCCAGCCAGCTTCAGGGCCGGGGTAGAAGCGTTCGCGGCAGTGGAAGCCGAGCTTCTCCCAGAGCGCAACGAGACGATGGAAGTGCTTGCGTGACGAGCGATAGGTATGGTGGTCGTGGTTGGCCCATCCGACGCCGAGCGCATCCTGGCGGGCGTACTGCCAACGAGCAGCACGATTGCGGCGTTGCCAGTAATCGCGTTCGGCAGCGAACCACAGCTCGCAAGCCACGTCCCGCCCAACCTTGTCGACAGCATTGTCGATAAGCGTCGCCATCTGTTCGAAGCCGGCGACTTCGTCGTCGAACTTGCGCGGCCGAGTCCGAAACGCTTCGAGCACCTCGGCTTGGTCGGCGACGCTCGGTGAGTCGAGCTTCGCGCAGTCGGCGACGAGGGTTCCGCGCCGCTCGATGCCGTAGACGTTGAGCCCGTTCTCCTTGGCCGCCGCGACATAACGGACCAACTGCCCCGGCTTGCCGTGAATCGCCGATGTCAGCCCATGGGCAACGGCGAAGTCGGCACAAGACTCGACCTTGATACCGAGGTCGGTCTCGTGGTGTGGCGCGAGCATGACGCGCGGAAACATGCCGCCGGGATGGTGGAAGATCGGCCCGTCGGCCGGCACGTCCTGCTCGACGTAACCGACGCGCCCCAGATCACCGCGATTCTCCTCGTTATCCGGCACGATCCACATTTCAACGAGGTCGCCCAGACGGTTGCCACTAGTCGCGTAGAGCCGCTCGCCAAAGTCCTTGAGCCAAGCGTTTTTCGAACAGGCATCATCCAGCCAACCTGCGAGGAGGTTCGCCGCTTCGGGCTGTTGTTCCCAGTGCCACTTCGTCAGTTCGTCGTTCATGCGTTATGCTCCGGTCGGTTCTCGAACATCTTACAAGAAGGTCTCACACATGCATGGCGTACTGCTTCTCGGTGCTGGAAAAATCGGCTCGGCCGTCGCGAAACTTCTGGGCGACACGGGCGACTACGACGTACTCGTCGGCGACGCGTCACCGGATGCACTCGATCGCCTCGAAGGCCTCGACAATGTCAGCACCGCCGCGATCGACGTTGACGACGTCGCCGCCTTACGCAAGGCGATGAACGGCCGGCAGTCGGTGCTGTCGGCCCTCTCGTTCACCCACAATCCGCTCGTTGCCGAGTGTGCCAAGGAACTCGGCTTGAGCTACTTCGACCTGACCGAGGACGTTGCCACGACCAAGCTCGTGCGCGAAGTGTCGCAGGGCGCGAAAGACGGCCAGATCTTCATGCCGCAGTGCGGGCTGGCGCCGGGCTTCGTCTCCATCGCCGCGAACGATCTAGCCAAAAAGCTCGACACGCTCGACAGCGTCCGGCTTCGCGTCGGTGCTCTGCCGATCTTCCCGACCAACGAACTCAAGTACAACCTCACCTGGAGCACCGACGGCCTCATCAACGAATACGGCAACCCGTGCGAAGCCGTCGTCAACGGCGAGCAAATCGACGTGCTCCCGCTCGAGGGCCACGAACAGTTTTCGCTCGACGGCGTGATGTACGAGGCGTTCAACACCTCCGGCGGTGTCGGGACGCTCGCCGAGACGCTCGCCGGCTCCGTCCGCAACCTCGACTACAAAACCATTCGCTATCGCGGACACCGCGACCTGATCCGGTTCCTCATGAACGACCTTCGGCTCAACGAACGCCGCGAGCTGCTCAAGGACATCTTCGAAAACGCCATCCCGATGACGCCCCAGGACGTGGTGCTGATTTTCTGCACGGCGACAGGTCAGAAAGACGGCCGGCTCACGCAGGTGACCGACGCTCGCAAGGTCTACCACGGCCCCTTCCGCGGCGTGGACATGTCCGGCATTCAGATCACCACCGCCGCCAGCCTGTGCGCCGTGCTCGACATGCACGCGACCGGCAAACTGCCGAGCAAAGGCTTCGTCAAGCAGGAACAGATCGACCTGGCCGACTTCCTCGCCAACCGCTTCGGCTGCTGCTACGCGACCAGCCGTGACGGCGTCGAGCAGATCGACGATCCGTACGTGCCATCGGCACTCTAAGCTTCAGCCATGCTTGCTGTAGCCCTTGCCGTCGTCGTCGCCGAAAAGCCGCAGGATTCCGTTCCGCCGTTCCCGTACGAAGTGCGTGAAGTCGAGATCGCGTCGGTCGACGATGTAACACTCGCCGGCACCTTGACCGTGCCCGAGGGCGAAGGCCCGTGGCCGGCGGCGGTGTTGCTCACCGGCAGCGGGCCGCAGGACCGAGACGAGGCGCTCTTTGGCCATCGGCCTTTCGCCGTGCTTGCCGACGCGCTGACCCGCCGAGGCATCGCCGTGCTGCGCTACGACGACCGCGGCTTCGCCGCCTCCACCGGTGACTTCGCGGCCTCGACGATCAACGACTTCGCGGCCGACGCCCACGCCGCCGCCAGCTTCGCCGACGCCCTGCCCGAACTCGATGCCGTCGGCTTCATCGGCCACTCCGAGGGCGGCATCACTGGACCCATGGCCACGATCCGCGACGACTCGCCGATCGACTTCGTCATCACACTCGCCGGCCCGGGGCTCAACGGCATCGACATCCTCGCCCGCCAGAGCGCGGATCTGATCGCGGCGATGGGCGTGCCCGCCGAGCGTGCCGAGCGCATCGGGGAGCTGAACCGAACCGCCCTGACCGCCGCCGCCAACGGTGCCGACGCCGAGACGCTGCGACCGATGATCGCCGCGCTTGTCACAGCCCAGTTCGGCATCACCGGCGAGCCCAACGAAGCGCAACAGGCGCAGATCGACCAGACCGTCAACGCCGTGCTGCCGCAGTTGCAAGCGCCGTGGTTCAAGGTGTTTCTCAACACCGACCCGGCCGACTCGCTCGGCCAACTCGACGTACCCGTACTCGCGATCTTCGCAGGGCAGGACTTGCAAGTGAGCGCCGAGCAGAACGCGCCCGTGGTCGAAGCGATTCTTGACGATGCACCGACCGACGACGTGACGGTCGTCACCCTGCCGGGGTTGAGTCACTTCCTCCACGACGTCGGTAAGACGCCCGCCGCCGTGTTCGCCTACGACCGAAGCGAGCAGACGATGTCGCCGGTGGTTTGGGAAACGATCGCACCGTGGATCAACGAGCGGTTCGGCGCGGACGCGGGCGAGTGATATGCTCGCGGCATGTCCGCGATCCAAGTGCCGCTCATTGACCAGCCCGTCCACGCCGTCCACATCGGTAACAGACCGTCGGCCGGCGGCGACGCGAAGCTGATCGCCCGTTGTTGCATCGACGGTTCGACGACGGCAACGTTCCCCCAAGCCACTGCGACGGACGTTGACACGGCGGTGAAGGCCGCACAGGAAGCGTTTGCTTCCTGGCGGAACATCCCCGCACCAAAGCGTGGCGAGTTCGTCCGCCGTCTGGGCAACAAGCTCCGCGAGCACAAAGCAGAGCTCGCCGAAGTCGTCACGCTCGAGGCCGGCAAGATCGTCCAGGAAGCGCTCGGCGAAGTGCAGGAGATGATCGACATCTGCGACTTCGCGGTCGGCCTCTCGCGACAGCTCTACGGCCTGACCATCGCCACCGAACGCGGCGACCATCGCATGATGGAGCAGTGGCACCCGCTCGGCCCGGTCGCGGTGATCAGCGCGTTCAACTTCCCCGTCGCGGTGTGGATGTGGAACGCGGCGCTGGCGTTCGTGTGCGGCAACCCGGTCGTTTGGAAGCCGAGCGAGAAGACGCCGCTGACGGCGATCACTTGCCAGACGCTGACGCAGGAAGTCATTGCCGAGAGCGGCGACCTCGACGTGCCGGCAGCGCTGAGCAGCGTTATCGTCGGCGGCCGCGATGTCGGCGAGGCGATGGCGAACCACCCCGGCTTCCCGTTGGTTTCCGCGACCGGTAGTGTCCGCATGGGCAAGAACGTCGGCGCGGCCGTCGGTGCGCGCCTTGGTCGCAGCCTGCTCGAACTCGGCGGCAACAACGCGATGATCGTCACGCCCTCGGCCGACGTGGAACTGTGCGTCCGAGCCGCGACGTTCAGCGCCTTCGGCACCGCCGGCCAGCGCTGCACGACGCTGCGTCGTTTGATCGTGCATGAGTCAATGGTGGACAAGATCGTTCCGCGCTTGAAGCAGATCGCCGGCAAACTGCCAGTCGGCGACCCGCGTGATGAAGCGACGCTGCTCGGGCCGCTGATCGACGAGGATTCTTTCAACGGCATGCAGAAAACGCTCGACGCCGCCCGCAAACTCGGCAGTATCTCCGGCGGCGAGCGCGTGACCGACAACGTCCCCGCCGGCTTCTACGTCCGCCCCGCGTTCGTCGAGGGCGTCGCGCCGGATGCAAACATCGTGCAAGCCGAGACGTTCGCGCCGATCCTGTACGTATTGCCGTACAAGGACTTCGACGAAGCGATCGCGATTCAGAACGGTGTGCCGCAGGGGCTTTCGTCAGCCGTCTTCACGACCGACGTCCGCGAGGCCGAGCGGTTCATGGCTGCCTCGGGCTCCGACTGCGGCATCGCCAACGTCAACATCGGCACCAGCGGCGCCGAGATCGGCGGCGCGTTCGGCGGCGAAAAGGAAACCGGCGGCGGACGCGAGTCCGGCTCCGACGCCTGGAAAAACTACATGCGCCGCACCACCAACACCGTCAACTACGGCACCGACCTCCCCCTCGCCCAAGGCATCAACTTCAAAGCCTGATTCCGTTAAGTGCGATCCAGGCAACACGCGTCAGTCGGTGATGCGGTCGAAGACGTAGCCGCCCTTCTCGGCACCCCACACCTGCGTGCCATCGTCGGAAAAGCCACGGTCCCAGCTGATGACCTGCGTCGGCGTGAGGCGGACCTCGCTGGTAACGTAGGCCGCACCGGCGCGGGAACTCTCGCAACCGCGACCGACCGTGCCACCGACGAACGCATCGCCGTCGAACCGCATGACGATCCCGCAGCCGGCGCGGAGCGTCAGCGCCTCAGCCTGCAGGTCGTCGAACCGCCCCGGCTCGCGCCAGGCACCGGCGAACTGCAACGGATCGCCGGGCAAGGTGTACACGTCGCTGCGGAACTGATCGCCGTCGACGCTGAGCTTGTAAACGCGTTGCCGATAGGGCCGATCCAACGCCGACGCGATGGCCTGCTCGACGTACAGCCATGGACCGTCGCCACGGTCGCCCCAGATCGGCACCGCCCGCAAATGCACATCGAAGTACGACGGATCACCTTCGGCCTGCGCGGCGGAGGAGAAGTGACCGGTGAGGTACGCCGACAAAACTTCGACGTCCTCGTCCACCGGTTGCTTTGTCGGCTGGGTCGTCTGATCCGTGAAGAGCAGCAGCAAGAGCAGAAGTGTGTGCATTGGCCCAGTCTACCGTATCGCGCCAGGCTTACTGGCTTCGCGACGGTTCGATGGCCAGTTGCATCGGACCGGAGCGTGGTATCTTCGTGGTCATGAGTGAGACACCCCAAGACGATGTGTTCGGGTTGATCACGACAGATCGATTCGGCGGTTGGATAACTTTGCGTCAGTTTACATACCTCGCTGACTTTGCGTCCCAACACTCGCCCGGTGACGACCCACGCGTCACTGACTGGCAGAACCATATCGCCGAACTGGCGACAGAGGCTCGGTCTTTTACCTTGCGTGCGCAGCTGCACCGCCTGGGTGTACACGAACTGGATCTGAGCGAAGGTCTGCCCACGCCAAAACAGAAAGAGATCTTCAATGCCTTCGTTGAGAACGAACAGACGTATTGCGATCGTGTCGTCGACGCATTGACTCGCTATTACGGCGCAGTCCGCGACGACTGGGACGCGCTGGAGGACGACGAGAAGTTTGCCAATCCGAGCCGCGAGAATCTTGCCTCGCTCGTGGAGTTCGACAGCTTGGTCGTCACTGACAGGCACTTGAACTTCACGATGAGGCCGGCTTGGGATACAGAGCACGGCATGGGCGCGATCATGTACCAAGGGCAGGTCGTGATGGTCGGCAGTAGCGACGACATCGGGGAGTTTACCGGCTAGCCGGGTGAGAACTGCCTTGAGTGGCTTTGGACACGCGAACGAATGACGCAAGCGGAGAGTGACGCTTTCGACGCGTACTGCTCGGCTTTCAGTTCCGATAACGAGGAGTGAGCGAACCGGTCATTGACGCGTTGGCTTTGCGTCGAGCATGCTTTGGACGAAGCGGTCGAAGAGGTAGGCCGCGTCGTGGGGGCCGGGGCTGGCTTCGGGGTGGTACTGCACGGCGAAGACCGGCAGCTCGCCATGGCGGAAGCCGGAGACGGTCTGATCGTTGAGGTGGATGTGCGTGACGACGCCGCCAGCGGATTCAAGGGATGCGCGATCGACGGCGAAGCCGTGGTTCTGGCTGGTGATCTCGACCTTGCCGGTGGTGAGGTCCTTGACCGGCTGGTTGCCGCCGCGATGGCCGAACTTGAGCTTGTACGTCTCGGCCCCGATCGCACGGCTGAGCAGTTGGTGTCCGAGACAGATGCCGAACGTCGGCAGCTTGCGGTCCATGAGCGTACGCAGCGTGGCCACGGCGTAGTCGACCGCCGCCGGATCGCCAGGACCGTTGGAGACGAACAGGCCGTCCGGCTCATGCCCGAGAATGTCCTCGGCCGATGCGTCGGGCGGCAGCACCGTCACTTTCACGCCACGATCGGCGAGGTGGCGCAAGATGTTGTGCTTCGCGCCGCAGTCGAGCGCGACAACATGCAACCCGCTGCCGTCGATCGGCTCGCCGGCGGTCCAGTCGCCGCGCCGGTCCGACCAGTCGTAACGCTCGGTCGGCTTGACCTCCGTCACCCAATCCGCGCCGGCCATGTTCGGCGCGCTCTTGGCACGTTCGACGAGTTCCGCGTCGGTGATGTCGGCGTCGGTCGTGAGCACGCCGCGCATCGCGCCGGTGTCGCGCAGGCGTCGGACCAAGGCCCGCGTGTCGATGCCGGTGATGCCGGAGATGCCGTGGTCAGCAAGGTAATCCGAAAGCGGCTGCTCCGAGCGGTAGTTGCTCACGGTCCGCGAGAGTTCCTTGACGACAAACCCCGCCACCTGCGGCTTGGCCGACTCGCTGTCGCGCACGTTCACGCCGGTGTTGCCGATCTGCGGCACGGTCATGCACACGATCTGCCCGGCGTACGACGGGTCGGTGAGGATCTCCTGATACCCGGACATCGACGTATTGAAGACCACTTCACCCACGCCATCGACCGGTGCGCCGAAAGCGGTTCCGGTAAAAACACAGCCATCTTCGAGTGCGAGCCGGGCGGTGGGTGCGGGAGTATCGGACACGATGCCACAGCGTAGGCGCGGATCGAAAGATCAAGTCGCCCCGATGCGTGGCCGATGCACAAGGTGGCTGTGGGTCTCCGGGCCATTGTGCCCGGGCAGCCGTGTGGGTCGGTGTTTCGGCGAGCACCGGCCCTTTTTGCTGCGCTCATCCTCAACGGCTGCTCACCGCGCGTTCGGATCGCGCCACGAGCCGAAGTTCTGTACCAGGTGCAGGAACATCATCATGCCGGTGCCCAGCGCCATGTCGGTGAAGTCGAACCGGTCGCTGTGCAACTGCGGCATCGGTTCGGAACCGTGCTGCAAACCGACGAGAAAGAAGCAGCCGGGAATCTTCTTGAGATAGTACGAAAAATCTTCTCCGCCCATCGCGGGCTTGGCGGCGGGGATGAACGCGTTGTTGCCGAGTGCGTGACGAGCCTGGCGAACGACGTAGTTGAACGCGGTGGGGTCATTGATGAGCGGCGGGTAGCCGACGCGCCAATCGAAGTCCGCATTGCAACCGTTGGCCGCAGCGACGCCGTGGGTGCGGCGTTCGAGTGCTTCGCGCACGAGCTTCCGCGCCGGCTCTGATAGCGTCCGCGCGGTGCCGGCGATCAACGCCTCATCAGGGATCACGTTCACCGCCGTGCCGCCGTGGAGCTTGCCCACGGTGACAACCACCGGCTCGGTCGGGTCGAAGTCCCGGCTCGCGACCTGCTGCAGATTGCTCACGAGTTCCGCCGCGGCAACGACCGGATCGCGCCCGGTGTGCGGCATCGCGCCGTGCGTGCCTTTGCCGACGAGATTGATGTAGAACTGATCGGTCGCGGCGAGCAACGGGCCGGCTTTGCTCGAGACGCGGCCGGTCGGCAGGTTGGGCCAACCGTGCAGCCCGAAGATCGCTTCGGGCTTTGGGCCGAGCTTCCCCTCAGCGAGGCCGGCTTTCATCAGCCGCTCGCCACCGCCGCCCCCCTCCTCGGCCGGCTGGAAGATCAGCTTCACGCAGAAGCTCAGGTCGCGCTCGATCTGTTTGAGAATGGCAGCCGTGCCGAGCAGTGTCGCGGTGTGACCGTCGTGGCCGCAGGCGTGCATCCGGCCGTCGTGCTTGCTCCTGTACGGCCGGTCGATCCGCTCGGTGATGGGCAAGCCGTCGATGTCGGCCCGCAGCGCGATGCACGGGTTGGTCGCCGGGCCGACATGGGCAATCGTCGCGGTCTCGCAGTTGTCGATGCCGTCGATGAAGTCGATGCCCAGCGTCATCAACTCGCCGCGGATGAAGTCGGCGGTCTTGTGCTCCTCGAAGCAAAGCTCGGGAATCTCGTGGAGTTTGTGGCGGAGCGTCGTGACGCGCAGCAGTTCTTTTTCGACCCGTTCACGCAGCGATGGCATGCGCCGATGTTATCGAAGCCGAACCGAAAAGCTCGGCACCGGCGGCTCGCATTCGGCGACGTATTCCTCGGCCGTCAGGTGTCGCTCACCCTCCCGCGTCTTCGGGTCCGGCGAGTCGGCGACGTTTTCGACGAGGCGGAGCGTCCGGACGTGGATGTGCGTGTCGTCCAGGTCGGCGATGAGAAACGCATGCGGCCAGAAGCACAGCGGCGGGCAGCCAACGAACGTGCAGTTGCCGATGCGGCGCAGGTCCGCGCGGTGAGCGTGGCCGGTGAAGACGACGGTGGAACTGGTCCGGCCCACCAACGCATGTCGCTCGGCGTGGTCGCCGACCTGGCTCATCATCGGATACGGCGCGGAGCGGACCGTGTCACTGAACGGATGATGGGCAAACACCAGGGGCGTGACGTAGTCGGCAAGTTGCTGGCGAGAGAGTTCGCTCAACTCGCCGAACCAGAGCCGATGGTCCATTGACGTCTGCGCCGTGTTGAGCAGCTGGGCATCGTGGATGCCAAGCTTGATCCGACGGACGGGGTCGCCGAAGTTGGCGATGAACCGGTCGAGATCACCGTCGCCCATCTCATGATTGCCGGGGATGACGTCGAGCGCGTCGCCGAGTGGAGCGAGTACGCGTTTGGCGTCGGCGTACTCGACCTCGTAGCCCATGTTCACGAGGTCACCGACGATGATCGTGCGGTCGACATCGAGTGTGCCGATCACGCCGACTGTACGCTCGAGCATGCCGAGCCCCTGAGCGTGGTTCTCTTCCCCGTCGGGCGCGTTCGGCGAGGAGACGTGACAGTCGGCAAGGATCGCGATTCGCATGGGCTGAGAGTACGCTCG
>JBCDCH010000029.1 GCA_039182125.1 Planctomycetota bacterium | reverse complement strand
TTCGACTGCGCTCAGGATGACATGGGGGTATCACAGCAACTCCGCGATCTGGACGGCGTTGGTCGCGGCGCCCTTGCGGATTTGATCGCCGGCGACGAAGAGGTCGATGCCGCGGCCGTCGGGGCGGGAGCTGTCCTGGCGGATTCGACCTACGAGAACGTCGTCCTGGTTGCTCGCCTCGGTGGGCATCGGGAAGTGATTGGCCGCGCGGTCGTCGACGATCTTGATCCCCGGAGCGGCGGCGAGCACCTCGCGGACCTGCTCGGGGGTGACCGCCTCGGCAAACTCCAGGTTGATCGACTCGCAGTGGGTGCGGGGCACCGGCACACGGATGCAGGTGGCGGACACACCAAGCTTGTCGGTGGCGAAAATCTTCGCTGTCTCGTCGATCATCTTCTGCTCCTCGACATTGCGGCCGGTGTCGGGGTCGACAGCGCTGTCGTGGCTGAAGACGTTATGTACGACCGGGTAGGCGAACTTCTCTTTCGTGATCGGTTCGCCGGCGACGTGTTGGCGGGTCTGGCGTTCGAGCTCTTCCAAGCCTGCCGCACCCGCGCCGCTGACGGCCTGGTAGGTGCTGACCGCGATCCGCTTGAGCCGAAACGCCTTGAACAGCGGCCAGACCGGCACCGCCATGATGATTGTTGAACAGTTCGGGTTGGCGATCAGGCCCATGTGCTTGTGGGTGGCCTCGGGATTCACCTCGGGCACCACCAGCGGGATGCCGTCCTTCATGCGGAAGTGGCTGGTGTTGTCGATTACGACCGCGCCGCTTTCGACGGCCGGGGCGGCCAACGCCTTGCTGATCGACCCGCCGGCGGAGAAGAACGCGATGTCGATGCCGGTGAAGCTGTCCTTGGTCAGTTCCTCCACCGTGACCGACTCGCCCTTGAACGTGACGGTCTTGCCTGCGGAACGGGCGCTTGCGAGGGGGCGGAGGCTGGCGACGGGGAAGTCACGTTCGGCGAGGATTCGCAGGAGTTCATCGCCAACGGCACCCGTCGCACCGACGATGGCGACGTGTTTCGACATGGGTCGGCAGTGTAGCGCGGTCGGGCCGAATGAGTGTGCGCTGCTTTGGCAGGGAACGCCCACGGCTTCAGCCGTGGGTCGGCGTTCGTGACCACAGGCAGACCCACGGCTGAAGCCGTGGGCTTTCGGGGAGGGTTGTTTGCCGACGGTTCATAGCCCCAGCGCTTCGAGCAACTCCTCGTCCGGCGTACGATCCTCGCCCTCGACGACGCGGAAGCCGCCGGCGTAGTCCCACATCGCCCAGCCCCAGCCGCGTGACTCGGCCTCGGTGCGGACGAACTCGAGCCATGCGAGCCGGTGCTCACGCTTGCCGGCCTTGGTGTAGACGCCGAACTCGCCAAGGTAGACCGGCACGTCATGCTGCTCGGCCCAAGCCGCGAGGTCGTCGAAGTCGCCACGCATTCTCTCGATCGTGAAGTCGCCACGCGTGA
The DNA here is from genome assembly GCA_039182125.1 of Planctomycetota bacterium. Classification (NCBI taxonomy): domain Bacteria; kingdom Pseudomonadati; phylum Planctomycetota; species Planctomycetota bacterium. The sequence continues at coordinate 43,778 of JBCDCH010000029.1, read as the reverse complement.
CCGCGCCGCGCAGCCATTCGAAGCCCTCGTCGCTGCTGACCATGCCGCGGATGACCTCGTCGGGCGTGTCGGGGTCCATCAGCCAGGGGACGTCGGCCATTCCCTCGACCGGCTTGGGTGCCCATGACGCGGACTGGTGCGTGTAGAAGAACGGCCCGTAGAAGTGGAACGTGTAAAGCACGTTCGGGTCGTCGTAAGGCGTCATCTTCGGAAGCGAGTCGACGCCGGTCCAATCGCCGGCGTTGACGACGACGGTGTGGTCCGGTGCGACCTCGCGGATTGCGGCGAGGGCCCGGCCTTGAAGCTCGGACCACGGCCCGACCTCCCACTGCGGCTTCGGCTCGTTCATGATCTCGAACGCCAAGTGCTCCACCGGCATGTCCGCAAACGCCTCGGCCAATGCCCGCCAGTCCTTCACGAATGCGTCGGCGTGCTCTGCCTGCAGCAGCGCTTCCTTGTAGTGGTCGTCGGGGTGCAGGTCGATGATCACGTTGACGTCGCGATCGAGGAACCACCGCACCCGGGGCCGCATCAGCTCCAACCGGCCGGCGTTGAGCGTCCCGGGGTTGTCCGCGTCGAAGAGGACAGTCTGGTTGAGCGTGAGCCGGACGTGGTCGAAGCCCATATCAGCGACCTTCTGCGCGTCTGCCTCGGTGAAGTATGTCGAGAGGTGCGACTCGTCGTAGTGGCCGACCATGGTTTGGGCGTACCAGTGCGACAGGTTGATGCCGCGGCGGAAGCCGTCGAGCAGGTCACGCTGTTGGGCGAAGGACGGGGTGGCGAAGGCGAGAACTGTCAGACAGGTCAGGAGGAGCGGGAGTTTCATGCTTGTGAGGATAACCGCAAACGAGTCATCCTGAGCGCAGTCGAAGGATCTCCTCGTTTTCGTGACAGACTCGGTGACGGACACGAAGAAGTCCTTCGACTGCACTCAGGATGACGCGGGGGTTAGCGCCGCCGACGTGTCCGCGCGACCCGGCCGGCGTAGCGGCGTTTCGGTTTGGGCTCTTCGGGTTGTGGGTCGGGCTTGGTCTCGACCTCGGGCCGGGCCGATCGGCCGCTGCGGTTGGTGCGGGGTTCGGGGGTGGCCTTGAAACCCTCGACCTGGCCCTGGGGGATGAGCATGTTGATCAAGTTCTCGATCTTGGTCAGCTCGTCGCCCTGGTCCTTGCCGATGAACGTGAACGCCTTGCCGCTGGCGCCCATGCGGGCGGTTCGGCCGATGCGGTGGACGTACGCCTCGGGGTCTTCGGGCACGTCGTAGTTGATGATGTGCGAGACGTCGGCGACGTCGATGCCACGGCTGGCCAGGTCGGTCGCGACCAAGGCACGGACCTTGCCGTCGCGGAACTGCTTCATGACCTTTTCGCGTTGCGACTGGTTGAGGTTGCCGTGAATCTCGCGGACGTTGATGTCGTCTTCCTTCATCCGCTTGGCGATCTTCTCGGCCGTCCGCTTGGTGCGGGTGAAGATGATCGCCATCTCCGGCTCCTCACGCTTGAAGAGCTTGCGCAGCAGTTGGTATTTGTCCCAGCCCTCGACGGAGAAGTACTCCTGCGTGACATTCTCGACGGTCGGCTTGTCGTCGGCACCCGGGGCGATGAGCTTCACGACCTTGTCGTCACGCATGTTTCGTCGGGCCAGCCGTTCGACTTCGCCAGCGATCGTCGCGCTGACGAAGATCGTCTGCAGCGGATGCTCGTTGCCGATGTGCTTGCGGTCGTCTCGGATCTTGCCGAGCAGGTATTTCATGTCGTCGCGGAAGCCGATGTCGAACATGCGATCGACCTCGTCGAGGACGGCAAAGCGGACATCGTGGAAGTCGAGGATGCGCCGCTTGTAGAGATCGATCACGCGACCGGGTGTGCCGACGATGATCTCGGGGTGGTGCTTGAGGCGTTTCTCCTGGGCGGTGATGCGTTCGCCGCCGTAGGTGGCGGTGGCGCGGATGTCGGAGTGCTTGCCGAGGCGTTCGACTTCCTCGACGACTTGGATGCAGAGCTCGCGGGTCGGCACCAGGACGATCGCCTGTGTGGCGACGCCGGGCTCGGCGAGTTGGAGCAGCGGGATCGCGAAGGCCGCGGTCTTGCCGGTCCCGGTGCGGGCTTGGCCGAGGATGTCCACGCCCTTGAGAGCTTCGGGAATCACCAGCGCCTGAATCTCGCTGGGCTCGGAGAACTTCGCCTCGGCAAGCCCCTTGAGCACGGAAGGTCGAACGCCAAGTTTTTCAAACGCCTCGGGCAGCGGCGGGTGTTTCGCTTTATCGGTCACTGGCGGATACTAGTCGGGCGGTGGTGTAAAGTTTTGGGGTTGACGCGCGTACCCTGCCCGGTCATGCGTCTCCGACTCACACTCGCCTACCGCGGCACGCACTTCCACGGCTGGCAGGAACAGGTCGAAGGGCTTCGCACCGTCCAACGGGAGGTCCGGCACGCGTTGCAGCAAGTGGTCAGGCATCCGGTCACGGTCGTCGGTTCCAGCCGGACCGACGCCGGCGTTCACGCCAAAGGGCAAGTCGCGCGGTTCGATACACACATGACGCAGATTCCCCTTGAGGGGATGCGCAAGGCGCTCAACGCGAAACTGCCCGTCGATGTGCTCGCCGTTCGTATCGATCACGCGGCGGATGACTTCGACACCATCGGCGACACGATCGACAAGCGGTATCAGTACCAGATATGGACAGGCGACGATCGCAACCTCTTTCTGCACGATCTGGCGTTCCATCGGCGTGGCGTTTCAGACCTTGCCGCGATGCGAGCCGCCGCCGGAAATCTGGTCGGGACCCACGACTTCGCGAGCTTCGCCAAGCCCGGCCATGGCCGCGAGCACACCGTCCGCACCATCACTGACTGCACCGTGAGCCGACGTGGTCAGCGGATCGTGATCGGCGTCGAGGGCACCGGTTTTCTCTGGAATCAGGTCCGCATCATCGCCGGCACACTCGCCGAGGTCGGCCGCGGCAAGATCGACCCCGACTCGATACCGGACGTGCTCGCCGCCCAGGACCGAACCGCCGCCGGCCCGACCGCGCCGGCTCATGGGTTGTTTCTCCAGTGGATTCGCCATCGCACGACCTCTGCAAAGCCGGCCACGGAATCCGCCGATGCAACCGGTGGGTAACCCGCCGTGTCCGAACTCGAACAACAGATCACCGTCCTGCGGAAACGCCAGCGCAAGTTGCTTGGCGTGATCGTTGCAATTCTACTGTTGTTCTACTTCGGTGTGTTCCGCACGGCCAACGGCCAACTCAACCGGATCGTTAATCAGGTCCGCGCGGTTGACAATGAGCTCGCGCTCAATCAGCAACAGGTCGAAGCGCTTCCGAGGATCGCCGCGGACGTGCAACGGCTTCGCAACGACCTGTCGCGTACCCGGCGTGAACTCCCCGACGAGCCTGGCTACTCCCAGTTCTGGGGCGACGCCAGCCGGCTCGCGCAAACGCTGTCGCTGCGCAACTCGCAGTTCCAGCAGCAAGCGCCCGAGACGATCAACATCGACAGCGAGTCTTCGATCGGCGTCATGCCGGTGCGGATCACGTTCGAAGGTGATTTCGCCAGCGGCTTTGCCTTTCTCCGCCAAATCGAGAGCTACCCGCGGCTGCTGCACGTCCGCAAGACGTCGGTCAAATCGGTCGGCATCACCGGCGATACCGCGTTCGAGTTGTGGGTGAACCTCTATTACCGGACAGAGCCGACCGGCTGATTAGGTGTCGGCCGGCTCCCGTCGCCAAATCCTTGTCGGTTCCGGGCAAAGTCGCGCTTCCTCCGGGTCGATGCTACAGGCAGTAATGGCGTCAATACCGGCCAATCTGAACGACATTCGTGCCCTGATCGATCAGGACCGGAAGAAGGCGGGGCTGCTCGCGGTGCTGACGCTCGCGTTCATCGTGATCCTCGCCCGCAGCTTCGGCGGCGGCACCGTGGCCGCGGAGACGGCGGCCGCCATTTTGCCGGCGACCAAGAGCACCAGCAACGATGACCGAGAAGCCGAACCCATGATCGGTGTTTACGGATCGCCCGCGGTGAGGTCGTGGATCGACGCGCCGTTGCCGCCGCTCACGCGCAACTTGTTTGTGCTGGACCTGAGTCGATATCGCCCGGCACCCGAGGCGGATATGCCGTTGGGTCAAGACGAGCTTGCGAACCTCGACACGTTCGTTCCGACGGTCGACATGGCCCAAGACCGAGTCCGGATCGATGCGCAGGCGCTCGAGTTGCAACAGGTTTGGATCGCGGCTGATCCGGGGCGGAGTTCGGCTGTGATCAACGGTCGGCTCGTTCGGCCGGGGCAGTCGATCGCGTCGTTCCGCCTGATCAGCGTGAGTCACAAGGGGGCCATCGTCGAGCGCGACGGAATCGAAGTCACCGTGAAGATGCGCAAGAAGTAGCCGGATGGGTATCCGGGAGTGAAAGAGAAAAGAAACATGTCCGTGACCAACGTACACCCACGCAAGCGCACCATGATCAGGGTCGGCCTCGGCCTGATCGCCTTGGCCGCCGGTGCCGCGGTGCATCACTTCGGCCAGCGTGCCGCGCTTATTCCGTCGCCGCAGTCGGCGGTCGCCGAAGTCGCCGAGGTTGCGATGCCCATGGGGATCTACGCGGAAGTGACCGGCGAGCCGGCCGAACCCGAGCCATCCGAACCAACGTCCGAGCCGATGCCTGTGGTTGCCGCTGAAAGTGGTGGCATGTTGCCGGACCTGTCGGCACTCTTCGACTCGGAAGCCATCGAGAAGACCCTGGCCAAAACGCTCGGTGGCCAAGGCGATGGCGACGCGGTCACGCTACCGATCGTTGATCCCTTCGCGGACACCGAGCCGGCACTGATTGAGCAAGAGTCCACGCCGCTCTCGTCCGAGGATGTCGTCTTCACCGACAGCTACAGCGTCGGCGACATTCACGTCACCGACGCACCGGTCGATCAGGTGCTCCGCATGCTCGCCGAGCAGACCCAGATGAACATCATCGCCCACGAGGGCGTGACCGGGAACATCACCGCCAACCTCTACGGCGTCACCGTTGAGGAAGCGCTGGACGCGATTCTCCGGAGCAACGGTTTCGAATATCGCAACGCCGGCAACTTCGTCCACGTCTACACGGCCGACGACTTTGCCGCCCTGCAACAGTCCGACGCGATGACCGAGACGCGGGTATTTCGTGTCTTTCACATCGAGGCGGTCGAGGCCGAGCGGTTGATCAAGCCCGTGCTCACCGAGAACGCGGTCGTTGCTGTCAGCAGCGCGCCGAGAACCGGCATCAGCAGCGGCGATGGCACCATCGACACCGGCGGTTTCAACTACTCGAACGACGAGCTGCTCGTCATCACCGACAACGTCGACAACCTCGACAACGTGCGCCGACTCCTCGACGACATCGACCGTCGGCCGGCGCAAATCCTGATCGAGGCGACGATCCTCCGCGCCACGCTCAGCGAAGACAACGCACTCGGTGTGGACTTCAACGTCCTCGGCGGTGTCGACTTCACCGAAGTGACACTCGGCGGTGGTCAGGTGCTTGCCGGGGCAAGCGACGCGTTGGTGAGCCCCGATGCCGCGTCGATCGGCACCGGTCAGAGTTTCTCCAGCCCGGCAGCGGGCGGGCTTCGCTTCGGCCTGGTCACCGGCGATGTCTCCGTTTTCATCAACGCCCTCGAAGGCGTCACCGACACGGCAATCCTCGCCAACCCGAAGGTTCTCGCACTCAACAAACAGGAGGGCCGCGTGCTCGTCGGTCGGCGGGACGGCTTCCTCACCACGACCGTGACCGAAACGTCCACGGTCCAAAGCGTCGACTTTCTCGAGACCGGCACACGGTTGGTCTTCCGCCCGTACATCACCGACGACGGTTTCGTCCGGCTCGAGGTCCGTCCCGAGGACTCCAACGGCGGCGTCAACGCGGCGAACCTGCCCTTCGAGGAAACCACCGAAGTCTCGACCAACGTGATCGTCAAGGACGGCCACACGATCGTCATCGGCGGTCTGTTCCGTGAGTTCTCCAGCACGGCTCGCCGACAGGTGCCCGGCCTTGGCAACGTCCCCGGTGTCGGCTCGCTGTTTCGCAGCCAGTCCGATTCCACGATCCGTGAGGAGATCGTCATTCTCCTCACGCCGCACATCATCAAGGACAACGACGAGTACGCCGCCCGCAGCGCCGAAGAACTTGCCACCGCGGAGCGTCTGCGGATCGGTGTTCGCGAGGGCATGATGCCGTGGGGTCGTGAGCGTCTGGCCGAAGGCTTCTACGAATCGGCCCTGCGCGAGCTTCGCAAGGAAGACGCCGACGAGCGAAAAGCGATCTTCGACCTGAACGCCGCGATCCACCTGAACCCGAAGTTTCTCGAAGCCATCGAGCTGCGTGAGGAGCTGACCGGTCGGGCCGTGTCGGCGGTTGACAACAGCTCAATCCGGACCTTTCTCCGCGATCATCTGATGCGTGAGACGCGCGTGGAGGCGTTGCTCAACGACCGGCCGCGTCCGCGCGAGTTCGTTGTCGGCGAGACCAAGCTCCCGACATCGCGTCCGGCCGAACCGATGTTCGCGAACAAGGAGGAGGAGCCCGAGCCCGAGTCGGCCACCGAAAGCGAATGGGACGCGTTGCTCGAGAGCATCGCCGATGTCGATCCCAGCGAGACCATCACCGAGTAGTTGCCATGAAACGACCTATTTTCATTACGCTCGCATTGGTGCTAGCCGCCGGTTGTGCCGACGGCGTCAAGCCGCAGCAGGCGGCGTCGGAAGCGGCGAACCAACGTTGGAACGCTGCCCGGAGTGGCGTGTTGCTGAGCCTCGCGGAGGATCAGTTCGAATCCGGCGACCTCGCCAAGTCGAGACTCACCGCCGACGAGGCTCTCACGCTCAACCCCGGCGACGCACGGTTGCTCACCCTCCGCGCCCGCATCGCGATCGAAGAGGGCAAACTTGAGAACGCCGACGCGGACCTGACGGCTGCTCTCGAATTGTCGCCGGACAACGCCGAGTCTCACTACCTCGCGGGGATCGTCGACCAGCGTTGGCAGCGTCCGGACGCCGCGCTTGGTCACTACGAAGCGGCGTCGAGGCTGGAGGCGGACGAGCCGGCTTACCTGTTGGCCCATGCCGAGGCGTTGGTCAGCGTCGGTCGCGACGATGAGGCGCTGCACATTCTCCAAGACCGTGTCGTCCATTTTGAGCACAGCGCCCCGGTCCGCAGCGCGGTGGCCGAGCTGCACATGCGGCGGGGCGATTTCGCGTTGGCGGCGGAGATGTACCGGCATGCGTCGGTGCTCGACCGTGACGACCTGCAACTCCGCGAACGGCTCGCGTTGGCCACGTTCCAGGCCGGGCAGATGCGCGAGGCGGAGCTTGAACTGTCGCGACTTCTCAAGGATCCGGCGTTTGCCGAGCGTGCCGATCTTTGGCTCGCGTACGGCGAAGCGCTGCTCGCCGTGGGACAGTTCAGGGATGGACGCGATGCCTTTCTTACGGTAACTCGGCTTGCACCGCGCGGCGTTCCCGGTTGGGCCGGACTCACCAAGGCCTCGCTCGAACTCGGTGACGGTCGGCGAGCGGTCGGGGCGGCCCGGCAAGTCGAAACTCTGGAACCCGATAATCCCGAGAGCCATCTGTTGCTGGGGCTTTCCGCGCAGCTCAACGGCGATCACGAACAGGCCCTCGCGGCTTACCGCTTCGCCGCCCGGCTCGACCCCAGCGATCCGCTGCCGGCCTGCCTGGAGGGGCGTCTTCTGCAAATCCGTGGCGATATCGCGGCCGCCGCCGAGTCCTTCGCCCGTGCTCTGGACATCGATCCGGATGATCCGCTGGCACGGCAACTGGCGAGCACTCTCGGATCGTGACGCCCGCCGCGTTGATTGAGTAGGGGGATGAATCGGCCGATGCCAAGAGTGAGAGAATATCGTGCGACACCTCTGGATCCTTAGAACGCTGACACCGACGCTCCTCCTTGGGGCGGTGGTGTGCTTCGGGACGGCCTTGTTCAAGCGCGAGGACGTTTTGTCTTCGCTTGGTCCGATGGGCTGGAGCGGGCTGCTGCTCGGTGGAATCTCGGCCGTGCTGGGCATCATCGGCGTGGTCACTTACCACGTCTCGTCAATCCGACTCGCGGCGACGGCCCGCAAACACGCCGAGGCCACGGAACTCAAGCAACTCGACGCCGAGGACGCCCCGTTCGCACCGCTCATCGCGGCGATGAACGATTGCATGGCGATGGCCGAGCAGAGCGTCGAGCATGCGGTGGATCGTGCCAAGGAACTCGAGATCGAACTCAAGGTCGCGACCGGTCAGCGCCAACACGCCGAGGCGGTCATCGGCTCGATCAGCGATGCCGTCGTCGTGACCGATTCGTTCGACGAGGTGCTGCTCACCAACAGCGCGGCCAAAGACCTTTTCGGTTTTGACGAGTCGTCCGAACGCCGGCCGTTGGCCGATGTGGTGCGCGATGACGAGATCGTCGCGATGATGACGCAGATGCGTGCGAGCAAGACCCGCAACGGTCGGCGCTCCGTCGAGCACCAACTCGAAGTCGGCGGAGAACCAAGGGACTACAAAGTCACGCTCAGCGCGGTGACCGATGAAGCCGGTGAGCCTGCGGGCGTCGTTGCCGTGCTGCAGGACATGACCCGCGAGGCCGAGCTTGCCCGACAAAAGAGCGAGTTCGTCAGTAGCGTCACCCACGAACTGCGCACGCCGCTGGCGAGTATCAACGCCTACATCGAGATGCTCATCGACGGGGAAGCCGAGGACGACGAAGAGCGTGAGAAGTTCTACAACATCATCCATGGTGAGGGGAATCGCCTCGCCACGCTTATCGACGAAATTCTGAACATCAGCCGCATCGAAAGCGGTGTGGTGAAGATCGACCGCAAGCCGATCAGTCCGGTGCTCGTCTGCAAGGACGCACTCGAAGTGATCAAGCCGACCGCCGGGCTCAAGAACATCACCATTCGCGAAACGCTGCCGCCGAGCATCTTCCAGGTCTTCGCCGATCGCGACATGCTGTACCAGGCCACGCTCAACCTGCTGAGCAACGCCGTCAAATACACGCCCGACGGCGGCGAAGTCCGGTGTGATCTCTCGGTGGATGAGGCGACCAACACGATCAAGCTCAGCGTCCGCGACACCGGTTACGGCATCCCCGAGGATGCGCTGCCCAAGCTGTTCAACAAGTTCTACCGCGTGAAGCAGAACGAAAAGGTCGCCAAGGGGACGGGGCTCGGGCTCGCGCTGGTCAAGCATGTGATCGAAAAAGTTCACGACGGGAAAGTCAGCGTCGCCAGCAAGGTCGGCAAGGGCAGTTGTTTCACCATGGAACTGCCGGCTCTGAAGTAAATCTCAAGGAAGTGATCCCATGAATCCCAAACGCATCATCGTTGCGGACGACGAAAGCCACATCCGCAACGTCGTCAAAATCAAGCTATCCAACGCTGGTTACGAAGTAGTCGACGTGCCCGATGGCGACCAAGCCTTGGCCGCGTTCGACGATGAGCGGCCGGCGCTGGTCATTACCGATTATCACATGCCCGGTTGCGACGGCATCGGTTTGGTGCGTGGTCTGGTCGAGAAGTACCCGGACGACCTGCCCCCGATCGTGATGCTCACCGCACAGGGCCACGAGCTTCCCGACGACGATGCCCGATCGGCGATTTCTCGCATGATGAGCAAGCCTTTCAGCCCGCGCCAACTCGTCGCGTTGGTCGAAGAAGTGTTGGCCGAGGCTTATGCCAAGGCCGCGTGAAGTCGTTCCCCGGTTCAACCCAAAAGTCGTTCCCATGCACTCGCCCCAGTCCGAACAGATCGCCGCCCAGCAACGCCGAATCGCCGAGCTGACCCAGGAGCGTAACGACCTCAGCCATCAGCTCGGTGATTGCTACGAGGAACTCTCGCTGATCTACACGCTCAGTGGCGGCATGAAGCTCACGCGCGCGCCGCAGCAGTTCTTCGACCTCACTGCGGAGCAGACGCTTGAAGTGATGCAGGTCGAGACGGTCGGCATTCATTTCTGGCACGAACGGGTTCATCCGACGACCAACTTCCAGTACGGCAAGCCGCTCTTCAACGAAGACGAGCTCGACCGGTTGCACTCGGGCATGCGGGAGCAACTCGGTTTACGTCGTGAGACGATTCACCTGAATGAGATCGTTGCCGATCGGCATTTTGCTTGGAGTGCCCAGCGGGCCGAGCGATTGCTTGCGGTCCCGCTCGAGCGTGGGGACGAGCTGTTCGGCGTGATCTGGGTCGCGAACAAACGACCGGTGCCGGCCCCGCCGACCGGGACGCGCTTCACCAGCATCGACGCGAAGCTCCTCAACGGCGTTGCGGTCGAAGTCGGCATCCACGCGGAGAACTACACGCTTTTCGATGACGCCAAGAGCCTGATGATGGGCTTGTTGCATTCGCTGACCGCGGCGGTCGACGCGAAGGACGCCTACACCTGCGGTCACTCGGAGCGTGTCGCTTTGCTGAGCCGCGAACTGGCCAAGCAGGCCGACTTCAGCACCGCGTACCAGGAGCGTGTGTATATGGCCGGTCTACTGCACGACGTCGGCAAGATCGGTGTACCCGACATGGTCATTCGCAAGCCGGGTAAGCTCACCGACGAAGAGTTTGGCGAGATCAAGAAGCACCCGGAGATCGGTGCGAGGATCCTTGCCGATGTCCGCCAGGTCGCCGATCTCATCGACGGTGTCCGCCATCACCACGAGCGGTTCGACGGGCGCGGCTATCCGTGGAAACTTGCCGGCGAAGCGATCCCGCTCATGGGTCGAATCATCTGCCTCGCCGACTGCTTCGACGCGATGACGAGCAATCGCACTTATCGCAACGGCATGCCCCCGGCCAAAGCCCTCGCCGAAATCGAGCGTTGTAAGGGAAGCCAGTTCGACCCCGCTCTTGCCGACGCCTTCCTCGACATCGGCGAAGCTCGCATCGAAGAACTCCTCAAGGACCACCGCGACGGTGTTCCCGGTGCGGCGTTCCTCAACGTTCGTCCCAACAGCGAGGCCGCCTGATCATGCCCCTCAAGCTCGACAACTACGACGGCGTCGGCGTCTTCAGCATCAAAGGTGATCTCGTGACCGACGAGGTCGCCGGCCTGCGGGACAGCATCGAAGACATGATCGAACGCAAGGACGTGGTCGACTTCGTTTTCGACATGAACGGCTGCGAGTTCATCGACAGCGCCGGATTGGAAGCGCTTGCCTGGCTGCAGGGCCGCTGCGACGAACTGTTCGGTCGGCTCAAGCTGGTGTCGCCCGATCCGAACGTGACGAAGATCCTCGAAATGACCCGGCTGGCACCGCGTTTTGACATTTCCCACGAACTCAACACGGCCATCAAGAGCCTCCGCTAACGCGTTGATTCCAAGGGGAATCGGGCCGATACGTCAATCAGATGCCGGATGTCATCCAACGCAAACCGCTCGGGCAGCAGTTGGTCGATCGTGGGATCGTGTCCCAGGAAGATCTCGACACTGCGCTTGAGATTCAACAGCGCAGCGGGAATCAGCGCCTGCTCGGTGAGGTGGTCGTTGACGAGGGCATGGCCAGTGAGGGTGACGTACTCGCGATCATCGCGGAGGGGTACGGCGTCCCGTTCGCACAGGTGAACCCACGGCTGGCCGACCCGAAGGTCATCCCGGCGTTGCCCCGCGAAACGATCGAGCGACACGTCGTTTTACCGCTGTTCCTGGTTGACGATGTTCTCACCGTTGCCGTCACCGAACCGGCCAACGTGTTCCTTGTCGAAGAACTCGAACGCATCAGTGGCCATCGCGTGCAGGTCGTCGCCGCCACGGCCCATGACATCGAGGCGACGCTTCAGGCGTACATGCCCGATGGCGAGGCGTTCGTCATCGACGAGATCATCGACGACATCGACGAACAGGACTTCACGCTCGTCGAGAGCAAGAAGGACGACATCGCCGACCTCGAAGCGGCGGCGGGTGATTCGCCGGTCATCAAGCTCGTGAACTTCTGCGTGTACACGGCGGTGAAGGAAGGCGCGAGCGACATCCACATCGAGCCGCAAGAGCAGGGGCTGCGCATCCGCTTCCGTATCGACGGGCACTTGCACGAACGCCTGCGTCCGCCGCAGCGTTTGCAGGCGGCGGTGGTGAGCCGCATCAAGATCATGGCCGGCCTCGACATCGCCGAGCGCCGCCTTCCTCAGGACGGCGGCATCCACGTTCAGATGGACAAACGTCCGATCGACCTGCGCGTCAGCACGATGCCCGGCCGGCACGGCGAAAAGGTCGTCATCCGCGTCATCGACAACGAGAAAGCTCAGCACAACCTCGAGAAGCTCGGCTTCGGCTACGACATGCTCAAGCAGTGGCGTGAACTCATCGCCCAACCCAACGGCATCGTTCTTGTCACTGGGCCGACCGGTTCGGGTAAGTCGACCACGCTCTACGCCGCGCTTTCCGAAATCAACACCGAGGAACTCAACATCTCGACCGTCGAGGACCCCGTCGAGTACCACCTCGCGGGCATCAATCAGTTCCAGGTCAACGAGAAGGCGGGCTTCACGTTTCCGTCGGCTCTGCGAGCACTGCTGCGTCAGGACCCGGACGTGGTCATGGTCGGCGAGGTACGCGACGACGAGACCGCGCGGCTGGCAACGCAAGCGGCGCTCACCGGCCACCTCGTGTTCTCGACGCTGCACACCAACGACGCGGTCAGCGCGGCGACGCGTTTGTTCAACCTCGGCATCGAGCCGTACCTTGTTGGCGCGACACTCGGCGGCGTGCTCGCCCAGCGGCTGGTGCGGCGGCTCTGCGACAACTGCAAGAAGTCCGCGAAACTCACCAAGCCGATCGCCGAGCAGCTCGAAGGGCTCACCGGCAAAGTGCCCGATGAGATTTTCAAGCCTTGCGGCTGCGATGCGTGTCGCGACACCGGCTTTGCCGGGCGGCTCGGCATCTACGAACTGCTGCGTTCCAACGATCGCATTCTCGAAGCGATCACCAAAGGCATGAGCCTTGGCGACCTCCGCAAACTCGCCCATGGCAACGGCATGACGACGCTGCGTAAGGACGGTGCCGAGAAGGTCGTCAGTGGTGTCACGACGCTCGATGAAATCTTGCGTGTGACAACCTGACCAGCCGTGGCGTCGGGTCGCACGAGTCAACGCCGTGGTTTGATACACTCGGGTGCCCCCAGCCGGAGCAAACCGTGAAAATTCTTGTTCTTCTTTGCGTGCTCGTCGCGATCGCCGTCCCGATGTCGGTGGTTGGTGACTCCACCAACGACGCTGCCGTGCCGATGCTGCGTGTCGGCGTGTACGACACCCGCGCGATCGCCGTGGCCTACGCAGGATCGGACTTCAACGACGAACGCCTGCATCTCAAGATGCAGGAACACGCCCAGGCGAAGGCCGATGGTGATCAGGCCAAAGTCGGCGAGTTGGAATCGTGGGGCAAGACGCAGCAACGTCGACTGCATTATCAGGGCTTCGCCGCGGTGCCGGTCGATGATCTGCTCGAACCGGTGGCGGGGCAGCTGCCCAATGTCGCGGCCGAGGCGGGTGTTGACGTGATCGTCCCGTTCGTGACGTGGACCGGCAAGGGCGTGGAAATCGTCGATGTCACCGACGAACTCGTCGCGCTCTTTGAGCCGAACGAACAAACGAGCAAGTTCGTCGCGTCGATCCGCGAGACCGACCCGGTCCCGATCGAAGACCTCGAAGGCGCGCACGATCATTGAGCGAGCTTCCTCGTTCAAACGCGTTGCTCCGCAACGTGGTTCGTTACGAGAGCGCCGCAAGCTCCGCTTCGGCGGCGGCGAGTTCGTCGCGGGTCTGTTGGACGAGGTGGGCCGGGGCTTTGTCGGTGTAGCCCTTGTTCGCCAACCTGCCTTGCATCGCCTTGATCTTCCTTTCGAGTTCGGCCTTGCGTTTCGCGCCGGCGGCTTTGTCGATGACGCCCTCGACATACACCTCGCAGCCGGCCGCGGTGGTCTTGGCCGCGTCGGCGGGGGCGTTACCGAAGTTCACCGTGCAAGTCGCCCAAAGCTCGATCACGGACGCGTTGGCTTGCACCGCGTCGGACGCACCGGCGATGGTCACGGGATACTTCTTGCGCGGATCGGCGTTGTTTTCATTACGGACCGTGCGGATGGCGGTGGCGAGTTCCTGTAGCGTCGCGATGGTCGCCTCCGCTTCCTCGTCGATGGCGTCCGTGTTGCCGGTTGGCCAGGCCGCGAGCATGCAGCGCTCGCTCGGCGGCAGGTCGAACATGCCGGGGATGCCGCGTGACGGGGCGACATCGTTAAGCGCCCACCAAAGCTTCTCGGTAACGAACGGCGTGATCGGGCTGAGCAGCCGCAACGCCGCGTCGAGGCATGTCGAAAGGACGGCTCGCGTCGTCGCCGCGGTCGCTTCGTCACGCAGCGCCGGCTTCGCCGCCTCGATGTACCAGTCGCAGTAGTCGCGCCAGACGAAGTCGTAGATCGCCGTCGCGTAGCGGTCGAAGCGGTAGTTCTCGGCGGCGTCGTTGACCGCGTCGATGGTCTTGGCAAGTCGCGAGAGGATCCAGCGATCGACGGCGGAGAGCTCACCGACCGATGCGTCACCGTCGAGGTTGCCGATGACGAAGCGCGAGGCGTTCCACAGCTTATTGCAGAAGTTCCGGCCGAGGTCGAACTTGCTGGAGGTATTGCGGGCCAGCGGCATGTCGTCGGTCGGCGACGCCTCGCCGGACGCGAGGCCGTAGCTGCTGACCATCTTTTTGCCACCGTGTTCCTGAATCGGCGCGGCGACGGTGAAGCCGGCCTTGTTCGTGATTGTCTTTGGCTCGAACGTCTCGCCCGTGTGCGGGTCGACCATGTCCACCGGCATGCGGACGTCCTGCGTGTGCGTGGTCATCTGGCAGAGCGTGAAACGCATCGCGTCGGCCCCATGCGAATGGATGATGTCGAGTGGATCGACGCCATTGCCAAGGCTTTTCGACATCTTCTGCCCGTGCCCGTCCTGGATCATCGCGTGGATGAACACGTCATTGAACGGGAGGTCACCGCCACGGAAGTAGCGGTTGAACATGACCATCCGCCCGACCCAAAGCGTGATGATCTCACGCGCGGTGCAGAGGACGGTGGTGGGGTTCCACGCCTTCAGCTCGGCGGTATCGTCCGGCCAGCCAAGCGTCGAGATCGGCCAGAGGGCGGAGGAGAACCAGGTGTCGAGGACGTCGGGGTCGATCGTGTCAAAGCTGTGCAGAGCAAGTAATGCTTCCGCCGCTGTCTCCCTGACATGCGTGTTATGGTAAATCGGCCGATTGTCAGCGTCGTGTTCGGCGTACTGCGTTCGCTTGCCCACCTCCTGCGCAGCAAATGACCGCTTGTAGGCAATGAACCGTTGCAAGATACCGATCGCTTCGGAGTTTCGCGGGGTAACGCGAATCTTCGCGCCCAGAAAGTTGAAGTCGAAAACAAAGCAACCAGGTTGCCCTTCTGCTGCTGCGAGTTCCTCGAGACGGACCTTTGCTCGCTCGAACGCTCTGTATCTTCCCTCCTTGATTCCCGCGGCGGTATGAACGCCATCGATTCCACTTAGTTCAAGAGCAAATGTCCACACCGGAATCCGATGTCCCCACCAGAGCTGTCGGCTGATGCACCAGTCGCGGAGGTTGGCGTGCCAGGCGTGGTAGGTCTTGGCGTAGCGGTCAGGGATGAAGCTCAGTTGGTTGGTTGAGCGGCGACCGAAGGGAGCTTCGGGGGGAAGCTCCCTTTGGTCGCCGCTCAACGCCGTCAATGCGTAACCCGCAAGGCTGTTCTTCGGAATGTCGGTGCCTTCCACGTTGCCTTCCGACTCGCCGCCGATGGGCTTTTGCATGGCGACGTACCACTGGTCGCTCAGGTACGGCTCGACGGGGACGTGGCTGCGGTAGCTGTGGCCGACGGCGTGGGAGTAAGGGCGGACCTCGGCGAGCAGGCCGTTGTCCTTGAACCACTCGACGACGGCAGTGCGGGCGTCCTCGCGGCTCTTGCCGACGAACGCCTTCGCGGCGTCGGTTTCGGGCGTCCAGCCGTGGGCGTCGGAGATCGACGCGTCGGGGGCCATGATGTTGATGACGTCGAGGTCGTGCCGCTGGCCGATGTCCCAGTCGTTGGGGTCGTGGGCGGGGGTGACTTTCAGGAAGCCGCTGGCGTACTTGGCTTTGGGGTCGCTGCTTTCGGGGTCGGGGATGACGACATACTCGTCGCCGACGATCGGGATCTCGCGATCGACGATCGGCAGGCGGACTTTGCGGCCGATCAGGTGGGCGCGCTTCTCGTCCTTCGGGTTCACGGCAACGGCAGTGTCGCCGAGCATGGTTTCAGGGCGGGTGGTGGCGACGGTCACCGTCTCGTCTGAATCGACGAGGGGGTACTTCAGGTACCAGAAGCTGCCGTCGATGTCCTCCATCTCGACCTCGTCGTCGGCCAGCGCCGTTTGGGTGACGGGGTCCCAATTGACGAGCCGTTTGCCGCGGTAGATCAGGCCGTCCTTGAACAGCCGGAAGAACGCTTCGCGGACCGCCTTTGCCCGCTGCTCGTCCATCGTGAACGCGGTGCGGTCGAAGTCGCAGCTGCAGCCCATGGCCTTGAGCTGGCCGAGGATGGTTTGCTCGTACTCGTCCTTCCACGCCTGGATCTTGGCGACGAACTCGTCACGTTCGAAGTCGGTGCGACGCTTGCCTTCCTCGGCGAGGACGCGCTTCTCGACGACGGACTGCGTGGCGATGCCGGCGTGGTCGGTGCCGGGGAGCCAGACGGCGTTGAGCCCCCGCATGCGCGCCCGGCGGACGAGGATGTCCTGGATCGTGTTGTTGAGCGCGTGCCCGAGGTGCAGCGCCGCCGTGACGTTCGGCGGCGGGATGACCACGACGAACGACTCCCGGCTCGGGTCCGGCTCCGCGTGGAAGCAGTTCTCCTCGTTCCAGACCCGTGCAACGGCCGACTCGGTCGCCGCGGCGTCGTAGCTCTTGCTCAGTTCCATGAAGCCGCACTTTAGCCGGGGTCGGCGTAGCGGTACGCTCTGCTTATGGCGGGTAGCGAGAAAACGGGTGGTTTCGATCCCAACCAAGCGAACGCGTTGCTGTCGGCCGTTGCCCTCGGCGATCCGGATCTCGTGCGACGCTGCATCGATGCCGGGGCCGACTTGGACGAACAGGAACAGCACTGGCATGGTGGCCAGATTTACACGACTCCGTTGATCCGGGCCGTGCTCGACGGCCATCGGGAGATCGTTGAGCTGTTGCTTCACGCTGGGGCCGACCCCAATGCGCCGGGTGCCGCGTACGTCGAAGAGCTCACGCCGATGATCGCGGCTTGCAAGCTTGGCGATGTGGAAGTCATGCAGCGACTCCTCGACGCTGGTGCCGATCCCCATCAGAGAACGGCCGGCTTGAATGAGCACCGTCGGCAAGTGCTGCACGTCGCTGCCGAGCACGGGCAGGTTGGGGCGGTGCGTTGGCTGTTGGGGAAGAACGTGAAGCCGAGCGTGAAGGATTCGGAAAAGCAGACGCCCTTGCACTGTGCTGCGAAGGAGGGTCACGCCGACGTGGTGCGCGTTCTGCTCGAAGCCGGAGCCGATCCGCACGCGAAGGCGTACGACATCAACAAGCTGACGCCGCGACAGGCGGCCGAGCGTTGGAAAGGTTTGCGCTACTCCGACGATCGACGCCCGGCCCCGAGCAAGGCGGGCCTTCGGGAGGTGATTGATCTCCTCGGCGAAGCTGAGAAGGCGACGCCGAAGCGAGCGAAGAAGCAGGCGAAGAAGAAGGCCGCACCGGTGATTGAGCAGCGTTGGAAGGGCGCGGCGTACGAGTTGCCGATGCCGACGTTTGCAGAGCCGTGTCCGCAGGGGGCGGTAGACCTTCTGGAGGAGGCGCTGGGCGTCGAGGCGCGGACGTCCGACGAGGTTTCGAACATCCACTACTTCGTCGCCGGGGAAGACACGGCCAAGCGTGTCGTCGACGAGCAGCGCGACGCGATCGAAAGCCTCGGCTGTCGCGTGTTCATCGGCAACGGCCCGGCGGGATTCCAGATTCATCCAGACGCCCGTGTCATGCTGATCCCCTCGACCGACCTCGCCGAGGCGATCGGGCTGATGCAGTCGAACGGAGCCAACTACGAAGTCGGGCCCGGGCAAGTTTTCGCCGCGCTGCGACAGTTGCACGAGCTTCGGCCGTTTGTCCTATCGACGATCGACTACGACCTGATCGAGGGACGGTTCACCGGACGGGGCGGGAACAGTCGTGCGCTGGCCAAGTGGATGTACACGTTCTGTCCGGACATCGTCAACCAAGGCGTCGGCAGTGTCGCAGCGCTTGCGACAGCGCTCACGCACGGCGATCGGCTGTACTTCTGGTGGGATTGATCGGCCGCTCCCCGAGTTGGCAGGCCGTGCCTGCCCTACGGTCGGACATGAAACGCTACCTCGTGCTTTGCACTGGCAATCGATGTCGCTCGCAGATGGCGCATGGTTGGCTTGCGCATCTGGGCGGGGCGGGTGTCCACGTCGACTCGGCCGGAACGCATCCGAAGGGGGTGCATCCGGTTGCGGTTGAGGTGATGGCCGAGGTCGGTGTCGACATCAGCAAGCACACGTCGGACCACGTCGATCGGTATGCCGACGGTGAGTATGACGCGGTGATTACGGTGTGCGATTCGGCGAAGGAAGCGTGTCCGGTTTTTGCCGGGGCGAAGCGGACGGTGCATCGGGCGTTTACTGATCCGGATGCGGAGATGCCGGTGGATGAGCAGCGGGTGCTGTTTCGGGAGATCCGGGATGAGATCGGGGCGTGGGTGCGCAGGTTTCTGGCGGAGGAGCGGGCGGCTGCGCCGCGGCCGCAAAATGGGTGATTAGACCGCGTCTTCGAGGTCCATGGCGGGGGCGCTGCGGGCGGTGGCGGTGCCGCCGGTGACGTCGATCTTGGGCGGGGCATCGGGGAGCAGCCACTGGCCGCGGGCGTCGCCGATGTCGAGGTTGCGGAGCAGTCGGCGTTTGATGCGGGCGCGGATTTTGGGAAGGTCGGAGAGTTCGTCGAGCGAGATGAAGCCGCCGGCCTTGTGCTTGTGACCGCCGCCCTGGCCGATGTCACGGACGAGTTTGCGCATCAGTTCGCCGGCCGACCGGCCGCCGCCGGTGCGGAGCGAGAGCACGAGCCGGTCGGCGATGCCGTTGCCGTCTTCGTCATGCAATCCGGTGACTAGGACGGTTTCGACACCGTCGAGTCGGAGCAGGAAGTCGGCCATCACTGCGGGCTTCTCCAGCGTTTGCACCGGGCCGAGTGCCGAGACCATGCAGTTGCCGTAGCGGACGGCGTTGGTCATCGCGGCGGCGTAGCCGGCGAAGTACTCCTGGGGCAGCGCGACGTTGCGCATCTTGTACAACCGGCGCGTGTCGGCGGTGAGCGCGAGCGTGGAAAGGGCAAGGTTGTCCAACTCGCTCGGCGTCCCCGCGCTGCCGGCGAGGTCGGACTCGATCGCGTACAGCAAGACGGCCGAGAGGTCCGGCGGGATCACCTCGTCGAGCTCGGCGAAGTAACTGAACACGATGCTCGCGGTCGCGCCGATGTCCGGGCGGATGTCGCAGAACTTGGAGTCGGGGTTCTTGCGCCGCGAACGGTGGTGGTCAACGACGGCGACGGGCGAAACGTCGTCCGGCAGGGGGTTGGTGGGGAATGCCGGCTGGACGTCGCAGAGGATGGCGGCGTCGATGTCGTCGAACGACTCGGGCCATTTGTCGATGTCGAGCCGCGCGTGCTTGGAAAAGGCATCATTGAGCCCGCCGGGAATCTGGCCACGGACGCACATGCGGACGCGGGCATCGGGCATGCGTTTTTCGAGTAGATAGGTCAACCCCGCCGCCGAGCCGAGCGCGTCCGGGTCGGGGTGCATGTGGCAGCTGACGATGATGTTCTTCTTGCCCTCGACCGCCTTGAGCAGTTTGCGGGCACGGGGCTTTCCCTTCTGCGCACGCTCGGCCAGCTTGGCCGGCTCTTTCACCATCTCGACACAGGATTCGACGAACTTGGACATGGGTGCGAATGTCATCTTGAGCAAAGTCGAAGGATCTAGCTTCGGATGCCCAGCGGCTGAATCGTGCGGTCGGCTTTCGAGGCTAGATCCCTCGGCTGCGCTCAGAATGGCAGAACGCTCACACCTGCGTCGCGAGGCGTTTGCCTTCGCGGTGTTTCCAGCTGCTCTGGTGGTATGCGTAGCCGGCGATGAGCGGGACGGCGAGGGTGGCTTCGCTGAAGACCATCTGCTCGTGCACCGTATCGACCTTGCCCCAGCTACACGCTTCCTTAAGCGTGCTGCTTGAGAGGGCGCCGTCGCGGACGTCGGCGACGGTGACCTGGATGGCGTACTTGTGCAGCGTCGGCTCCTGGCCGAAGTAATCGGCGGCGACGGTGATGTCCTGGGCGAAGTTCTTCGGCACGCCGCCGCCGAGCATGAACAGGCCGGTGGTGCGGTTGAGCGATTTGATCTTGGAGAGTTCGTAGAAGTCGCCGCCGCCGTCGTGGGTCATGTACGGCTGGCCGGCGTCGCGGCGCTCCTTCTGGTGCCCAACCAAACCAAAGCCGGCCGAGCAGTCGTTGAGCGCGGGGATGTAGATCGGCACGTCACGCTGGAAAGCCGAGTGGATGATGCTGCGGCCGTCGCCCTTGACGCCGTGCTCGTCGAGGTGCTTCCCGAGCACGGCCATGAGCTCCCGGCTCGTATACGGCCGCGGTTCGAGTCCATCGAAGATCGCCTTGGTCGTGTCGTCGCTGACGCGTAGCTGCTCCTCGTCGATGAACGTGTCATA
The DNA here is from genome assembly GCA_039182125.1 of Planctomycetota bacterium. Classification (NCBI taxonomy): domain Bacteria; kingdom Pseudomonadati; phylum Planctomycetota; species Planctomycetota bacterium. Next base: position 22,990 of record JBCDCH010000029.1, on the reverse strand, counting down.
GATCCGGTCGATCATCAGCTCGCGGAGTGCCTGATCGTGGATGCCGGACTTGTACTCGTCGGGGGCGACGTAGTGGTTGAAGCCGAGGGCTTCGAAAAAGTCCTGGTCGACGATGTTCGCGCCCGTGGAGACGATGGCGTCGACCATGTGGTTGTCGATCAGGTCGGTGAAGACCTTCTTGAGCCCGGCCGAGACCATCGACCCGGCGATGCAGAGGATGATCGCGCAGTCGCGGTCGGCGAGCATGGTGTCGTAGATGTCGGCAGCCCGGGCGAGGTCGCGGGAGGTGAACGCCATGTGCCGCATCGCGTCGACGGTGGGTCGGCAGTCGTGGGCGGTGACGTCGATGTGCCGGATGGGCTCGGCGAGAATGTCAGCCTTGGGCGGCAGGTCGGCGGGGGTGGTGAAGCCCGAAACTTGTTGGTTTTGGCTCATGCGTGTGGTCCGTGTGAGGGCGTACAGTAGTCATCGTGAGCGAAACCGACCGCATCCTCAACGCCCGAAAGCGTCTGCTGCTCAAAGCCGAGCAGGCGTTCGGTGTTGAGGCGGTGACCTGGTCGGACACCACCGGTGGTGCCGGGTCGGCTTCGGGTGCGGATGACTCGACGTCCAGCCTGCCGCTGCCACGCGGGCCTCGGAAACAAGCCAAGCCCAAAGCGGAACCGCCACGTCCCAAACCCGTGGTCGATCTCTTCGGCAATTCGGTCACCGCAACGAAGGCCGATGCCACGCCGCCGGATGACCCGCTACCCGGCGAGCCGTTGCCTGTCGAGGAACGCGTTAAGCAACTGACCGTGCTCGACCAAACTCATGTGACCGGTTGCACCAAATGCGTGCTGCATGAGACGCGTACGCAGACCGTCTTCGGAGAAGGGGCACCCGATGCCCGGCTGATGTTCATCGGTGAAGGGCCGGGCCAAAACGAGGATGAAACCGGTCGTCCGTTCGTCGGTCGGGCCGGGCAGTTGCTCGACAAGATGATCGACGCGATGGGTTTGTCCCGGGAGTCGGTGTTCATCGCCAACGTCGTGAAGTGCCGACCGCCGAACAATCGGCAACCGACCGCCGACGAAACGGCCGCCTGCACACCCTACCTACTCGAACAGGTGCAACTGGTGCGGCCGGAGGTCATCGTCACGCTCGGCCTGCCCGCCTCGCGGTACATGCTCAACAGCAGCCTGTCGATGGGCAAGCTCCGCGGCCGATGGCACACATGGCGAGGCATCCAACTCATGCCGACCTACCACCCGGCATATGTGCTCCGCAGCTACAACGAGAAAACTCGACGCACCGTCTGGGGTGACTTGCAGATGGTGATGGAAGCACTCGGCTTGCAACTGCCGTCGTCTTCGTGACACGTCGGCGGGGATAATTTTCGGATGATTCTCGCGCGTAAATCCTCGCCTAACGGCGGCTAAGCGGGCCACAAAAAATTGAGCCGATCTTCGGTGTGGAAGCACGGCGAGAATGTCGTATGCTCGCCGCTCGCATCGATGGCTCCAAGCTGTTTTGGCGAGTCGCTATTCGAGCAAGTCGGCGTCCGGCGTGGTTGCATCGTGACCTCGTTCGGTGTGTGCTGAAGTCGTAGGGATCAACGTAGTTTCAGGGAGGTATTCATGGCCATGCCGCAGCGGAAACCGAGCGACGCCACGGTATCGACTGATCCGCGGGCACGCCGCCATGGTGCTTCGACGGACGCGGTTTATCCCATTCATCAGGAGATCCCCGCACACATGTCCGCACCGCACGCGAGCAGTTCCGCCAAGGCAGGTCGTCCGCTCGACGAGTCCACATGGCGTCGCATCCTCACGCAGGTCAAGATTCATCATCCGACGCTGAACCGGGCGTGGTTCGCCCAGCTTCGTCCGCTCGCCATCGACGGCGGGGTGATCGCGGTCCATTGCCAGGACATCGCCCAACTCAACTACCTCAACGGCAAGTGTGCCGAAGCCTTCAGCCACGCGGCACAAAACGTCACGCACCGGCTCCTGTCGGTCGTGTTCCACTGCGACACCAAGCCGACCGGCGGTGTGTTCGATCAGGCCGACGAGCCGATGCCGCTCTCGCCGGACCACACCTTCGAGAACTTCGTCGAAGGCCACAGCAACCGTTTCGCCTACGCTGCCGCGACCGCCGTCGGCGACGCGCCGGGGACCAACTACAACCCGCTGTTCGTCCACGGCATGCCCGGGCTCGGCAAGACGCACCTGCTCCAGGCCATCTGCCAAGCCATCCTCGCCAACCGCCCCGAGGCACGCATCGTGTACATCTCCTGCGAGGACTTCATCACGCAGTACATCAACGCCGTGGAGGCCGGCCAAATGACCGGCTTCCGGCATCGCTTCCGTCACGCGGACGTGCTCATCATCGACGACATTCACTTTCTCTCGGGCAAGGAGCAGACGCAGGAAGAGTTCTTCCACACGTTCAACTCGCTCTGGCAGGCGAAGAAGCAGATCGTCCTCAGCGCCGATGTCGCGCCCACCGAGATCCCCGACATCGAGGAGCGTCTCAGCAGCCGGTTCAACTGGGGCATCGTCGCCCGTATCGAGCGGCCGCACTTGGAGACCCGCATCGCCATCGTGAAGAAAAAGGCGCGGATGCGCGACATTGATCTCGGCCATGACGTGATCGAGTACATCGCCAACCGCTTCGAGAACAACACGCGTGAACTCGAAGGCGCGATCATGACCGTTGACGGCTACGCCCGTTCGGTGGAGCAGGAGCCGACGGTCGAACTTGCCAGGCACGCATTGGGCGAGCCGCCGGTCGAGCAGAGCACGTCGGTGACGATCGAGGCGATCAACGACGCGGTGTCGCGCTACTTCAACGTCAAGGTGCAGGAGCTTCAGGGTAAACGCCGTACCAAGTCGATCGCCTGGCCCCGGCAGATTTGCATGTTCCTGGCTCGCCGACACACCCGCTACAGCTACGCCGAGATCGGCGGTTTCTACGGCGGCCGCGACCACACCACCGTCATGCACGGCATCAAGAAAGTCACCGCCGCCCTTGAAGCCGGCGACGATACCGGCAAGGCGCTCGACCAGATCGAAGGTCGGTTCGTCAGCGGGAAGTAACCCGAACGGTCGGTCGTTCCGGCAAGTCGGCAGTTTCCCCCACGCGGCTGACCGGCTATGTTGCCCGTGCCCATGGCCACGACGCACGCCAACCCAACACCACTCGCTGATGCAGCGTCTTACGACGCGGCCGAAGCCATTTGCCGACGCCACGCCAAGTCGTTCCACTTCGCCAGCAAGTTTCTCAGCAAGCCCAAGCGACGTCATGCGTTTGCGGTGTACGCGTTTTGCCGCAGTGTGGATGACGCGGTTGACAGCGTCGGTGCCGACGACGCCAAACGTGAAAAACTCGCTGAGTTCGACGGCATTCTCGACGAGGTCTATGCCGGGCGTATGCCCTCGGCACTACGCGGCGAGCAACGCTGGGCGCTCGAAGCGTTCGGCCACACCGTCCAGGCCTGCGGCATCGAGCGCGCGCTCTTCGACGATTTGCTGACGGGCGTCCGCATGGATCTCGAACAGACCCGTTTTGCCGACTGGCAGGCGTTGGAGAAGTACTGTTACCACGTCGCCGGCGTCGTCGGGCTGATGATGTGCCGGGTGTTTGGCTTGGCCGACAAGACCGCCGAGCCCAACGCGATCGCGATGGGTAACGCGATGCAGTTGACCAACATCCTCCGTGACGTCGGCGAGGACTGGCAACGCGGCCGGCTGTACATCCCGCAGGACGAACTGGAGCGGTTCGGCGTCATGGAAAAGGACATCGCCGCCGGCCGGGTGACGCGTCCTTGGACCGAGTTGATGCAATACCAGATCGCGCGTGCCGAGCGGTTTTACCGGGAAGGTGCCAGCGGGATCGAAAAACTGCCCAACGACGGACCGCGCCGCACCGCTGCCGTGATGGCGGTGGTGTACGGCGGCATCCTCGACAAGATCGAGCAGAACGGGTTCGACGTGTTCAGCCAGCGTGCGGCCCTTTCGCTCCCCGAAAAAATCGCCCGCGTTCCAATGGCCAAGCGGCTGTGGAGTCGCCGGCCCTTCGAGCCGGTGCCGCAGATGTTCAAGCTCGTGACGCGTGGGATGGAGCCGTAGCCGTTGGCCGACAACATGCCGATGAGTTTACCGCTGCTGAACCGCGCCGCTGAGCCCGACGGTTGGCATGACGTGCGTTCGCCGGGCGGATACGAGTGGTGGTACTTCGACGCCGAATCCGACGACGGTGACACGCAAGTCGTGGCCATCTTCCTGCAAGGGTTCATCTTCCACCCCGGTTACCTCCGGCACCATGGCAGGTTCACCCGCCGACCAACGAAGGTGCATCCGCCGCTGCCGAGTGATGCGTTGTGTGCGTACTTGATCGTGTATCGGGGCGGGAAGATCTGGAAGCAGTTTCTCACGCAGTACCCCGCCGAAGCGCTCACCGCGACGCCGAGCGGCCCGACGATGTCGATCGGTGCCAACACGCTCACGCCGACCGGCACCGGGCTTGATTTGCACTTGACCGGCACGCCTTGGAAGCTCACCGGTCGAGGGCCGCAGCTGCAAACGGACGAGACGCTCGAAGCCAATCTCAGCTTCGACCGCACCCACCCGCATCGGCCGATGAACCGGATTTTTCTGTCGCAGGCAATGACCGGGGCCGAGCATCATTGGGTGTTGGCCGATCCGCGGTGCAACGTGAGCGGCGCGATCACTTGCGGCGGTGAGACGATCGTGTTCACGGGCCGTGGCTACCACGATCACAACTACGGCACGGCTCCCATCGGCCCGGGACTCAAGCATTGGGTATGGGGGCGCAGCCTCGACGAGGCCGGCGTGACGACGTTCCACTACGCCGTACCGAAAGACCGCACGCTACCCAACGAGCTGCACGTCGTGAGGGCCGATGACACCGGCGTGCGTGAACTCGAACCGCGCTGTCGTATCGACTGGTCGAAACGGAACCTCACCGGCTTGCGCTACCCGGCCGAGATCGAACTGCAGGAACTGCTGCACCTGCGTAATCCCAAGCTCGTCGATGACGCGCCGTTCTACATGCGGGCCGTTTACGAGAACGCGCTCGGCGGGCGGGCGTTTTGCGAGATTGCATACCCACACCGCCTCCGTTGGCCCATCCTCGGTCGCATGATCGAGATGAGCATCGACAAGCGGCCGTTGCGAGGATGATTCATGCAGGATTCCCTGAAAACGAGCCAAGTCATTACCGCCGCGTTGATCGGCGGCGTGGTGGTGTTCACCGCCGTGTTCATGTTCATCGGCGCGGAGCCTACCGAGGAGCCGCTGATCTCCTGGCTGGCGATCGGCTTCGTCGTCCTTGCGGTGGTGGGACACCAGATCGTTCCGGTCCTGGTGACACCCGGCCCGCCCGACGGCCAGAAATACTTCATCCGCAGTCTGTTTCGCGCCGCCATCCTCGAAGGAGCGGCACTGTTCAACGGCGTCGCGTATCTCCTCGAAGGGCAAACGCTCAACCTCGCCGCCATCGGCGTCTTGGTCGGCCTGATGCTCATCGGTTTTCCGACCCGCACCAAGTTCGCAACCTACATCGGCGACGAAACGCTCTGACCGGTCACTCGGCCGGCTCCGTGGCCGGCACGGTCGGCTCGGCCGGGATCTCGGTGAGGCGGTAGAGGCGACCGGTGCGGCCCAGCGGATGGAACTGGCCGCGCTTCTCTCTCAGCTCGCCGACGTCGAGGATGTAGAGCGCGCCGTCGAGACTCCGCACGGCAATGGGATGCTCGAGCGCATCACTCACACCATTGATCAGGCTCGACGGCTGTCGGCGGGTGTTGTAGACGAAGTCGCTGGTTCGGCGGAAGTCCGGCTCCACGCGAACCACCTTGCCCGCGAGCGTGCTGAAATCGATCTCGCCCACCAGCGGCACGATCAAGTCATCGCGATACGGGCGAAACACCTCGGTGTCCGGCGGGAAGTCGAGCTTGGCCGGGGTCGCGGTGGGGGGAAAGACACCACGTAGGAGCGTATCGCGATCCGGTGCGAGCAGGTCGGAATCGTCGTGGTCGATCAACGGTGCGAGTTCGGGGTAGCCGGTCGCGGCGAGCATGGAGGTGGGCGGTGCGAAGGCCGGATCGGTGATCGGCCTCAGATCGGCCGAGTAGTCCGGCCAGCCGAACCAAGTGCCGCCGTTCTCGCTCATCGTAGTCCCCAGCGGCACGCGGTAGACCGCGTCGGGGTCGTCGGCGACGGGCCGGGTGCCACGCAACTCCATGCCGCGGTTGGAGACGAACAGGTTGCCGAAGTCGTTGAACGTGAGTCCGACGGGGTTTCGGATACCGTGGGCTTCGACGCGCAGGTCGCCGCCGGTGGGACTGATGGAGTAGATGGCGGCGGTGGGCTTGCCGTCGACGGCGGCGTCGGCGGATTGGGCCGACTCGCCGAAGGGCACGAACGGTCCGGTCACCGCGACATCGTTGCCTCGGAACCAGCCAGCGTCGGGGTTGTCGGTGTCGAAGCGGTAGCCGCGTAGCCGCAGGTCGGTGGCCGGCTTGTCGTGGAACGTGCGATGCTGGGCGACCCAGCCGAGCTTCCAGTCGTCGAGCCCGACGACGCCGCTGTTGGTCGCCGAGCCGACGCCGAAGTAGAGCCGGCCGCTCGTCGGATGGACCGCGAGGTCGGTGATGGAATGCTCTCCGGCGGTCGGTATGTCCGCGACCACGGTCATCAGCGTGTAGTCACGCATGTCCAACGCCGTGACGACGCCGAGATCACGCTCGTCGCGGTGCGTGATGAACAGCTTGTTGCCCAGCAGCAGCAGCCCGCCGATCGGGCCGCGAATCCGGCGGGGGTCGTTGATCTTCTCGAGGAAGTCGGGGATGAGCGGGTTGCGGCGTGGGTAGAGCGTGTCGGTCGTGCCATCGAAGCGGTAGAGCCGAAGCACCGGGTCACCGCCTTGGGCGAGTCCGTTCTCAGCGACGACAATGCCGTTGTCCGCGAACGCGATCGCCGTTGGCGCGCGGAGGTTCTCGGCGGCCACTTCGAGCCGCATCCCTGGCGGGTACTCCACGTCGCGCCGATCGACGAACCGCCCCTCGCCGACGGGTGTCAGCATCGGCGCCGTCGCGCAACCGGTGAGCGCTACGAAGGCTGGAGTCACGACGGCACACGCGATGATCATCCTTGTCAGGCGTGGGATCACACAAAGCTTCATCCTGGGCTTCACGGACGCCAAGGTACCGGGCTGGGCCGGGCCGTGGCAAGTTGCGAAGATCGTGCCAGGTTGCGTGTCTCGTCGAAGGGCAAAGTTCTTATCGTGATGGTCATGGGCATGCAGACGGCGGAGCCGTGCGAACAATGCGGGTATGACCTGCGGGGTAGCGACGATGCGACGCCGTGCCCGGAGTGCGGGACAAGCCGGGGTGACCTTGCCGAACGTCGCCGTCTGCTGCGCCGTGATTGGCCATGGTGCGGTTGCGTGCTGTTGGGGTTGATACTCGTGGCCATCGGCAGCTTCGCCGCGATCGACGTCGTGGGCCTGGGCAACTTCGGATCGACGTTTTACGGTTGGCGTGGGCGGTACACCGGCTTTTCGACGGCGGTGGGCGTGCCCGGGCCAAGGCCGTTCGCGCTGTCGATGCTGCAAAGGTCGATCGGCGACGCACCCGGGCCGCTGGGCATGCGTGGCATCATCGCGACGACGCTCACCATCGCCGGCTTGTTGCTGGTGACGGCGAAGCCGATCGGCGAGCAGGGCGGTGTGTTTCGCAAGCTCGTTCGCTGGGTCAGCGTTGTGCTGATCGGCATTGCATTTGGGCACTTCGCGTCCGCCAACGGCATCAGCTACTACGGCAGCGACGGTCGGCTAGGTCGGTTGGTGCCGGTGTTGTTGGGCGGGCTCGATTTTCCGCTGGCGGTGTTGTTTTGGCTTTACCTGATTCGCGTCGCAGGGCGGTTGGTCGACGAGCCGCTGCGGGTGGCGACGACGCGGACGGCGTGGCTGACGATCGTCGCCATGGCAGGCGTGGTCGGGCTCAACGTCGTCCTGCCCGCGGCGGTCGATTGGCAGTTCCAACGCGACACGCAGCTCAACAGCGGCGCGGGCATGTCGGCTGCAGGCGTGGCCGTCGTCGCCGCGGTGGCGGGCATCGTCGGATGGGTCGTGGTCGGCGGGCTGGTGTTGCGGTTGATCGTGGTTCTGCGGCTGCCAAGGCTCGTCGGTGCGTGGATCACGCGTTGGCCGATCGGCGTGTCGGTCGCCACACGGAGACGGTTGGGCGGCGTGCTATTGGTTCTCGCCGTGGTGCCGGCTTTCGACACGGTGTTCCGCACCGACTTTCGCGAAGGGCTCTGGACGAATCTGCCGCTGATCAACTTTCCCGGCCCGAAGCTTTGGGCGGGTCCACTGCTGGGCGGTTGGGCGTATGACCACTGGAGCGGGAGCAGCCTACCCAGTCGAACGCTGCCGCTGTTGCTGAGCGTGGTGGGAGCTTGGTTGTTGACCGAGCCGTCGGACACGGACGAGCGCCACAGTCTGCGGCGGTTGGCGGCGCGGTGGTGGGCGGTGGCCGGGTTTGGCGTTGCGTTCGTCTTGCGCAACAGTCCGCCGCTGCTGGACTCCACGGACCCACGCTCGGCCATCACGCTGCAAAACGTCATCGCCTACGAACTGCCGGCGACAGTCCTGTTGTTCGTCTGGCTCGGACGCGCGGAGCGCGGGTGGAATGTGCTTGCGGCAATTGTCGGTGTGCTGATCGTGCTACCGCAGGCCGCGTTTGCGTTGTCGGGTCGGATGTGGGGTCGGTGGGACGATCCGGCCGCGGTCGTGTCGGCATGCTTGTACGGCGCCGTGGCGACGGTGATCGCGGCGGTCGTGGGGCAGCGTCTCATGAGGAGCGGCCCTCGGGTGTCACCGAGGGCCGCCGGTCAAACGTTGACGCATTGACTCACATCTTCACCGCGGCGACCAGTTCCTTGACGTGGTCGATACTCGTCTGGAACGCGGCTTTCTCAGCGTCGTCGAGGTCGATCTCGTAGACCTTCTCGACGCCGTCGGCACCGAGGAGGCAGGGGACGCCGACGAAGTAGCCACCGATGCCATACTCGCTGTCGCAGTAGGCGGCACAGGGAAGGATGCGTTTCTTGTCCTTGATGATCGCCTCGGCCATCTGGACCGACGCGGCGGACGGGGCGTAGAACGCGCTGCCGGTCTTGAGCAGGCTGACGATCTCGCCACCACCCTTGCGGGCGCGGGTGATGATCTCTTCCAGGCGCTCGGGCGCGACCAGCTGCGTGATCGGGATGCCGCCAGCGAACGTGTAACGGCTGAGCGGGACCATGTCGTCGCCGTGGCCGCCGAGCAAGAGGGCTTGCACATCTTCGACGCTGCAGCCGACTTCTTCGGCAAGGAAGGATCGGTAGCGTGCCGTGTCGAGCACGCCGGCCTGGCCGACGACCTTGTTGGTCGCGAAGCCCGACGCTTTCCAAGCGACGTACACCATCGCGTCGAGCGGATTGGACACGACGATCATCGTCGCGTTGGGCGAGGCCTTGCCGGCGTTCTCGGCGCAGTGCTTGACGATCTCGGTGTTCTTGGCGATCAGGTCGTCGCGGGACATGCCGGGCTTACGCGGCAGGCCGGCGGTGAGGATGATCACGTCGCTGCCGACAGTGTCCTCGTAGTCGCTGGTGCCGGTGATCTTGCAGTCGAAGCCTTCAACGGGGGAGGCTTCGTAGAGGTCGAGCGCCTTGCCCTGAGGCATGGTGTTCTTCTCGCCGTTGATCTCGGCGATGTCGAGCAGGACGATGTCGCCCAGCTCCTTGGACGCGGCCCAGTGGGCGCAGGTGGCTCCGACGTTTCCAGCTCCGATGATCGTGATTTTCGCGCGGCCCATGATGTCCTTTCGGGTACGAGGTTGGGGCGGGGGATTATGTCGGTCCCGGCCGGACTTGCAATCTGGTCGCCTAAAGTTGCCTCATGAGACATCTCGCCGCATCCACGATGATTGCCGCCGTCGCCGGCCTGGTCGGGGCACCCAGCGTGTCGCCCGCCCTTGCTTTTTCCGTGGCCGAGGAACTGACCGTGCCGACCATCGACTACGAAACCGAAACTCTCGCCAACGGCTTGCAAGTTATCTACGCGCCAATGGACAACGCGCCGGTGGTGCACGTCCGCGTGCTGTATCACGTCGGCAGTCGTGACGAGCAGCCCGACCGCCGGGGCTTCGCTCACATGTTCGAGCACATGATGTTTCGCGGATCGGCTCACGTCGCTTCCGAGCAGCACATGGACCTGATCAACGCGACCGGGGGCAACTCCAACGCGTTCACCAGCTTCGACCAGACGACATACATCAACACGGTGCCGAGCAATCATCTCGAGATGGCGCTTTACCTCGAGGCCGACCGGATGGCGAGCTTCCAGGTGACGCCGTCGGTGTTGGACACCGAGCGGAACGTCGTCAACGAAGAGTGGCGTTTGCGTGTGGCCAACCCGCCGTATGGCGAACTGTTCGAAGACCTCTTCGAGTTGGCGTACGAGGAGCATCACTACCAGTGGACGCCGATCGGCGACATGGACGACCTCGCCGCCGCCCAGCCGCACGAGTTGCAGGCGTTCCATGACGTGTACTACAACCCGAACAACGCCGCCCTGATCATCGCCGGCCAGTTCGATGTCGAGCAGGCCAAGCAGTGGGTCGACACCTATTACGCATGGATCCCCGCCGGCGACGATTTCGACCGCCCCAGCCCCGTCGAGCCGGAACAGACCGAGACGAAAAAGAAGGTCGTTTACAAGACCAACATCCCGCTGACGCAGATCGTGTTTGCGTGGAAGACGACCGATTACGGCGACGATGATCAGTACGCGTTGAACATGCTGAGCAGCATTCTCGGCGACGGCCGTAGCAGTCGGCTGTACGAGGCGCTCGTCGGTAATGACACCCCGATCGCCACCGCCGCTCAGGCCGGCAACCAACAGCTTCAAGACCAAGGGCTTTTGCTGGCGTTCATCGGACTGCTTCCAAGCAGCGACCCCGATGCGTCCGAGGCCGCGTTGCTCCAAGTCATCGAGCGGATCAAGGAAGAAGGCCCGACCGAAGAAGAGCTTGCTAAGGCCAAGACGCAGGCCAAGCTCGGCCTGATCAACTCCGTTGCCACCGCCAATTCCGTCGCGACCCGGCTCGGTGAGGAGGCCGTCTTCGGCGGTGACATCGCGCGGGTGAACCGTGCAGGTGAGAAGATCGAGGCCGTCACTGTCGAGGACATCAAGCGTGTCGCCAACACCTACCTCACGCCGCAGCGGCTTTCGATCCTGCACTATCGCCCCGGCGTCGGCGAGGACTTCGACAGCCGCGAGGCCGACGAAGCACCGGCGACACAGGAAGCCGCCGCGGTCGATTTCGAAGACACTTTGGTGATGGTCGACGATCACGCGACGACCCAGCCCGCCACCCAATCGGTCGCCGTCGGCTTCCCCGCCGACTGGCCCACCGAACCGCCGTACAACACCGACGCGCTCAGTGCCGATTTCGTCAAGGGCGAGACGTTTACCGTCAACGGCGTGAAAGTGATCGTTCTTCCCGACGATCGGATTCCGACGGTGACGTGGGATCTGATCCTACCGACCGGCGGACATGTCGAGCCGGCCGGTAAGGAAGGCCTTGCCTCGATCACTGCGTCGATGCTCAGCCGCGGCGTCGAGGGCATGACTTCCGCGGAACTCTCCGAACAGCTCGAAGCTCGCGGCATTGCCGTTGGCGTCTCCGACAACGGCGACCACACCCGCGTTTCCGGCCGCACGACCGTTGATCAGTTCGGGGAAGCCGTCGAACTGACCAAGCTCATCCTCGCGACCCCGACGTTCCCTGCTGACGAGTTCGCCAAACTCAAAGCCCAGGCGCAATCGGGCTTGACGCAGACGCTGGTCAACCCATCCGCGATCACCGGCCGGGAGATGTCGACGGCGCTCTACGGCGCGTCGCCGCTCGGCCGTAACTCGACGCTCCAGTCACTTGCCGCGATCACACTCGATGACGTGAAGGCGTGGTACGAAACCGTCTACCAGCCGACCGGGGCGATGCTGTTCTTTGCCGGTGATGTCGATCGGGAGACGGCCGAGACATACGCCGAGCAACTCACCGCCGACTGGAAGGCGGGCGAGATTCCGTCGATCACTTACGAACTCCCGGCCCGCGCGGACCAGCGCGAGATCATCATCGTCGACAACCCCACCGGCCAGCAGGCCGAGATCCTCATGGGGATTCGCGCCTACGACAACCAGAGCGACGATCGTTTCGCCGGCAGCGTCGCGAGCCAGATCCTTTCCAACGGAATCGACAGCCGGATGAACCAGTATCTGCGTGCCGAGAAGGGGCTGACCTATGGCGCGTCGGCGTTCTTCAATCCGGGCCGGATCGACGGCCGTTTCGCCGTGAGCGTTGCAACCAGGCCCGAGACCGCGGCGGAGGCGATCACCAGTTCGTTCGAGGTGCTCCAGAAGATGATCGACGAGCCGGTGACGACCGATGAGCTCGAAGAAGCCCAGCAGATTGTCTCCGGCTTCATGGTCATGCAGACCCAGACGATTGGCCAGCAGGCCGGCCGTCGGGTCACGATCGAGCTCAACGGCTACCCGATCGACTACTACGACACTCTTCCGCGGAAGGTTAACGCCGTCACGCTCGAAGACGTGCAGCGGGTGATGCGGACGCATGTCGATCCGGAGAAGTTCACGATCGTGATGGTCGGCCCGGCCGAGGTTCTCAAGCCACAACTCGACGGCATGGGTGAGATCACGGTTTTGCCGATGCCTTTGCAGCGGTAATCCGACGCCCAAAACCAGATTGACTTGCACATTCGCGGCCGACCCCGATCATTCGGTGTCGGCCGCTTAGCTATTCGTGGCCATCGCGACGCTGCTCCGCAACACCCGCCCGCACCGACCTCATGGAACAAATCGAAGCTTTCGTCAACGAAGTCAACGGCTATCTCTTCCACGAGTACGTGCTCTTCGCACTGCTCGGGACCGGCTTGCTCTTCACGATCTGGACCGCGTTCGGACAGTACCGGGCCATCACGCACGGGGCTGCCGTCATTCGTGGCAAGTACGACGACAAGGGTGATCCCGGCGCGATCAACCACTTCCAGGCGCTTTCGACGGCGCTGAGCGCGACGGTCGGCTTGGGGAACATCGCCGGCGTCGCGGTGGCCGTGGCACTTGGCGGACCGGGAGCCGTGTTCTGGATGTGGGTGATCGGCATCCTCGGCATGGCGCTGAAGATGACCGAAGTCACGCAGTCCATGCTCTACCGAAACACCGAGAACCCATCCAACCCGCACGGCGGACCGATGTTCGTCGCGCAGCAGGGGTTTGCCAAGATGGGCCTCAAGCCGCTCGGCACCATCATCGGCGGCATCTTCGTCGTCACGCTCATCATCTCGGCCATCACCGGCGGCAACATGTTCCAGGCGTGGAACGTGGCCAACACCACGCGCGACTACTTTGGGGTCAACCAGCTTTACAGCGGCGTGATCCTCGCGGTCGTCGTTGCGGTGGTCATCATCGGCGGCATCAAGGTCATCGGCCGGGTCGCGTCGATCATCGTGCCGTTCATGTGTGTCGTGTACCTGATCGCCGGGCTGTATGTGCTGGTCCTGAACATCGGTGACGTGCCGAGCATGCTCGCGACGATCGTGAAGGCGGGCCTTGGGCTGGAAGAGCAATCCGCGTCGGGCGCGTTCATCGGCGGTAGCTTCGGGTACGCTTTCCTCTGGGGCGTCAAACGAGCGTTGTTCAGTAGCGAGGCCGGTCAAGGCAGCGCGCCGATCGCCCACTCTGCGGCCAAGACCGACGAGCCGGTCCGCGAGGGCGTGGTCGCCGGACTCGAGCCGTTGATCGACACGATCATCGTCTGCACGGTGACGGCGTTGGTCATCATGTCCAGCGGCGCGTACAACCGGCCGGCCGAGGCGGTCGTCGCGGATGCCGGCATGCTCAGCCTCGTCCCGGCCGTCGACGACGAGGGCGGTGCCAAGGAAGACACCTACACGCTCCCCGACACGCCCGTCGTAGCGCTTCCGCCCAAGACCGAAGACGCTCGTCGGATCGCGGCGATCGACGACGGCGTGGACTGGGTCGCCAAGGAAACGATGTTCGTCCGCTACCTCGGCAGCACCGATGAGGATTCAGGCACGTCGATCAAGAAACTCACCGGCAAGGTCGAAAACGTGGGCACCGACGATGTGCCGGAGCTGGTCGTGAAGTGGGGCGAGATCTCCAGCGATATCCCGCCGACGCTCGTCGTCGTCGACGGCGTGCCCGACACCGGAATTTACGGCGATTATGCGGGCAGTTCGCTCACGGCCCATGCGTTCGACCGTGTTCAGCCGGGCCTGGGCAAGTGGCTGGTATCCATCGCAATTTGGCTGTTCGCCATCAGCACGATGATCTCTTGGAGCTACTACGGCGAACAGGGCGTCATCTGGGTGGTCGACGCGATCGCAGGCTCCGACACGGCCGGCCGCAGCATGCAGCCGTACTTCGTTTACCCGTACAAGCTGATCTACTGCATCATCATCGCCGTAACGTGTATTCCGAACCTGATCACGACCGATATCGAGCTGGACATGTGGACCTCGCTCGGTCTGGGCGTGATGCTGGTGGTGAACATCCCGTTGATGTGGGTGTTCGCTCCACAGGCGATGAAGGCGTACCACAACTACATCGGCCGCCTGAAGCGTGGCGAGCTGGATTCCCACGAAAATCCCAAGCTCTCGGACGTCGTGAGCGGGCATGACGTGGAATGACCGGCGAATGTTCGCGGACCCCGGGAACCTTTGGTCGATACGAGTGTCCAAGGGGGTGCCGGCATTTGTCTTGCTGTTCGTCGGCGAAAGGAACGATCCTGATGCGAACCCAACTTATTGCACTCGCCACGGCCGCGGCACTGCCACTTCTTGCCCTGGGGCAGACATCCCAGCCCGGAGCCAGCGGTGGGACCGGACAAAATGGCGTCGGCTCGCCGTTCTGGCAAAGTGAGCCGTCGATCGAGTACGTCCAGCGTGGCCCTGACGGGTTGCCCCTGACGCTCGTCGAGCAAGTTCCGCGCGTCGAATACCTCTACGGCATCAGCAAGTGGTCCTTTCGTACTGCGCAGTCGGACCAGATTCGGTTGATCGATCGCAAACGCGATCAGATGCAGTCGATGCCAGCCTTTGCCGACGCCGTTCGGTCCGAGCGGGAGGCATGGAGTAAGTATCAGCAAGCGCGTGCGGAAGTGCTCGACCGGTTGATGGATGACACTGAGTATGCCGCCTTGGTCCGCGTGCAGCGTCAGGTCGAGTTGCAGATTGAAGACGCTCGCGGTGGTCCGAACGCCGACATGCAATACGTCGCCGATTTGGCCGAGTCCAAGCTTGCTTACTCACGCCAGATCACCGCTTACCAACGGGGCGCGCTCGATGCGAATGAAGACGTGGACGCCGCCCGCCGGGTTTTCCTTGAGGCCGGTGAGAACCTGCGTGACATGCGTCGGGAGATCGAGACCGCGTTGGCCAACGATCCGGAGATCGCTCACGCGACCAACATGGTGAAGCAGTTGCGGATCGAGTTTCTCGCGATGTCCCGGTTCCGCAACGCCACCGAACGGGCAGCGGATCGCGCACTCGCGTTTGCCCGGTTCTCACGGCGCGTGGACCGTTTCCGGCCCGTGAGCGAGACGTTCGGTTTCGGCTTTGGACGCGGGTTTGGCAACCGTGGCTTCGGGTTCGGCAATCGCGGCTTCGGGCCGTTCAGTTATGGCGGCGGATTCCTCGGCGGTCAGTCCTTCACCTTCGGCTCGGGCTTCGATTCGGGTTTCGCGGGTGGCGGTGTTGTCGGCACAACCGTGTTCCGCGAGCCTCGGTTCACCCGAACACCGAGCGGGCCGCAGTTCACACGTACGCCCAGCGGACGACAGTTCACTCGTACGCCGAGTGGACCGCAGTTCACGCGAACGCCGGACTGACAGTCATCACTGAGGCGTGAACCACTACCGACGCGATGAGCTAAGCTGCGGTCCATGCTGACCGCGGCGTTGCTTTCGATCCAGCTTGTTTCCGGCGCACCGGCGCGCACGATTTACGGAGCGCCCCGCGCTGTGCCGGAGCAATCAACACCGACACTCGACATCGAGTTCGAACTGTTTGCCGGTTGGGCGAGCGATTACGTCTTTCGTGGCATTGAACTTCTCGAACCCACCGGTCAGGAAGATTCGAGCGTCTACCCGATGAGGGCCCGCGTCGAACTGATGCCGGGCGAGCCCGTGTCGGTCTTCGCCGAGTTGTTCGCGGTGGCGGGGGAGTCCGATCCGTTCGACGGGTTCGGCACGTATCAGCCGAGTGTCGGCGTGACGTTGTCACCGGACGACGGCTTGCGACTGACACTCGGACACACGACATTCCTGTATCCCACCGTCGACCTCGACACCAACGAGATCTTCGCCACGGCCGAAGTCGACCTGTTACGTTCCGGCGATGGGGCAGCCTTTACGACCGTGTTTGCTTTGGGGACCTATGACTACGACCGCTTCGATGGCGTCTACGGCGAGGTCGGCCTGACGACACGATTGCCCGGCCTCGATTCGGATGTGCTGCGGTTCGAGGCGGCCATCGCGGTGATCGACAGTTACGACGAACTGTTCGGCGGCGACGGCAGCGGTCTGCAGCACTATCGGGTCGGCCTCGTCAGCGAGATCGAACTCAACGAGTTGCTCAACGTTTCCCGCCAACGCGGCCGGGTCTTTCTCGACTCGGAGTTGTTTTACACCGACGGCATCGAAGGCGGACTTCGTGCCGAGACGCAGCTGTGGGGCGGCGTCGGGTTGCGGATCAGTTATTGAAGGGACTCGCTCAAATGCCAACCAGTGCCAGCTTGGCCCGGGCCCGTTTCATGCGGGTTTCCTTGAGCTTCTGTTCTTCGTCGCTGGTGGCTTCGACGGCGATCGCGGATGCCAAATCGGCGTTGGTTTTGTCGCGATCGATCTTGTCCGGCGTCATCGCATCGTCGGTGAGCACGGTGAGTTTGTTGTCCTTCATCTGGGCAACGCCGCCCTCGACGTAGTACGACTGCTTGCTGCCGTCGGTACCCTCGATTTCGAGCGAGCCTGCACCGATTTCGATCAGGAATGGGGCGTGGTTGCCGAGGACACCGTACTGACCGTCATGGGCCGGTAGGATCACGCCACGAACTTCGGCGTCGAAGACCTCGGCCTCAGGTGTGACGATAATCAACCGGCAGTGCTTGGAATCGGCGGCCATGGGCGGCGATGATATTGAGCCGGGCAGGGTGGGTCAAAGCGTCACAAGATCCCGGATTGTCAGTTGGCCGATGGCCGAAATGTCCTATACTGCTAAGTTGTCGCCACCGCGTATTTCCGCGGTGGCTTTCGTTTTCCGGTGCAAGTGTTGCGCGGGAAGACACACCGAAGACGGCGGCATGATGCCGCCCCCAACAGCCCCACATGTCAGTCGCCGCGCAGTGGACTCATTAGGTCACAACTGTGCAGCCGCGTCCGACCGGGAGGTAGCGTCATGCAGTACGTCAGCACTGAAGAAAAGCAGAAGTTGGAGCAAAAGCTCGAGGCCATGCGGGTCGCCAAGATCGAGGTGCAGGAACGCATCCGAGCCGCGGCCGCGCTGGGCGATCTCTCCGAGAATGCCGAGTACCACTTCGCCAAGGAAGAGAACCGCAAGGTCGAGAAGGAGATGCTCGAGCTCGAGGAGAAGATCAAAAACGTCGCGGTGGTCAACGCTGATGATGTGCCGGAAGACATGGTGTTCCTCGGTCACACCGTGCGCCTGATGGACCTCGACGACGAGACTGAAACGCTCGTCCGGATCGTCGGCGAGATGGACGGCCCAGATGAGGACGACGAGGTACTCGTTGTCAGTTCCAGCAGTCCGATGGCCGAAGCCCTGCTCAAGCAGAAGGTCGGCGATAAAGTCAAAGTCGACGCCCCGGCCGGGACGATGGAGTTCGAGATCATGGAGATTCTCTAGCGAGTCTCCCAACGCCTTCGTAGCTCAATTGGCAGAGCAACGGTTTTGTAAACCGTAGGTTGCCGGTTCGATTCCGGCCGAAGGCTTTCAGGCGCCGCGCGGGTGTCGGTAGATGTAGTTCCACGCACCGACCGCGAGGGCGGCCCCGATGAACGGGGCGGTCACGTAAATCCACAGGTGGGTGAAGTCGAGCGCGGCGATGGCGGGGCCGATGCTGCGGGCGGGATTCATGCTGGCCCGGCAGACCGGCCCGGCCGCGATGGCGCAGATGCCCACTGTCCCGCCGATCGCGATCCCCGCCATCAGCCCACGCTCCTTGCTCCCGACCGCCACGCAGAGGATGACGAAGACGAGGGCGAACGTGAGCACTATCTCGAAGCCGAAGGCGCGGGCGAGGCTATATCCGGGGTGCCCTAGTATCTGTAGCAAGCTGTAGGGGACGCCTTGTGACTCGAAGATGGGTCTGATTTCGGGTCGGGCACGTGTCTCAAGCGAGTCGGTTGCGATCGTCTGACCTAGGTCGGCGAGATACGGAAAGGCGACTGCGAGAGACAACGCCGCTACCGTCGCCGCCGCGACCTGCATGCCGCTGTACGCCAACGCGTCACTCCGCTTGAACCGCCCGGCGAGCGTGAACGCGAAGCTGACGGCCGGGTTGAAGTGGGCCCCGCTGACGTCGCCGACGGCGTAGATCAACGCCATCACCACCACGCCCCAGACGATCCCGATGCCGACGTGGCCGACCGCGCCGCCGTACGCAGCGTCGACGGCCATGCTGCCGCAGCCGAAGAACACCAGCAGAAACGTCCCGACGCCTTCGGCTGCCAGTCGTCTCCGTAGGGGGATCGGGTCGCCAAGCGGGGCGTCGGTGGCGTAGTCGATAACCGGGGCCTGCTCCATCAGCCCCGACCATAACCGTTGGCTTCCCGATCGAACATTTGCGCAGTCGTAAGATTCGCCGTTACTATCGCCCCGGCATGACTCGCGTCCGTCTCGAAAACGTCACCAAACGCTTCGGCTCCACCGTCGCCCTCGACAATGTCTCCATCGACATCGAGTCCGGCGAACTGTTCTTCCTCCTCGGGCCGAGCGGTTGCGGCAAGTCCACGCTTCTGCGGCTCATCGCGGGCCTGCATGAGCCGACCGCCGGCAAGCTCTGGTTCGACGACAACGACGTCACCGGGCTCTCGACCGAGAAACGCAACGCGGTGATGTGCTTCCAGAGTTACGCGCTTTGGCCGCACATGACGGTGCGGGAGAACATCCGTTTCGGACTCAACGTCCGCGACGTCGGCAAGGCTGAACAAGACACCCGGATCGACGAGGTGTTGGCCATGGTACAGATGACCGACTACGCCGACCGCAAGCCCAACCAACTCTCGGGCGGCCAGCAGCAGCGGGTCGCGTTGGCCCGTGCCTTGGCCGTCAAGCCGGCATGTCTGTTGCTCGACGAACCTTTGTCCAATCTCGACGCCAAGCTCCGCCACGAGATGCGCAGCGAGATTCGCCGAATTTGCAAGGAGGCCGGCTTTACCACGATCTACGTCACGCACGATCAGAAGGAAGCACTGAGCGTCGCCGACCGGATCGCCGTGCTCAAGGACGGCCACCTCATGCAGATCGGTTCGCCCGGCGAGCTCTACCACAAGCCGCACACCGCGTTCGTCGCCGACTTCATCGGGCAAACCAATCTCATCCCCGGAAAGGTACTCGGTCACGAGGGTGAGGAGGTCCGCCTACAAACCCCGTTCGGCGAACTCGTCGCCCGGCACCTGGAAAACAACCTGCCCAGCGAGGTGACGCTCAGCATCCGGCCGGAACAGATGCAGCTCGATCTCACCGGTCGTCCCCCACGCCGCAACCGAGTCGTCGGCAAGGAGACCGAGCACACCTTTCTCGGCGAAGCCAGCGAACACGTTCTGGATATCGACGGCGAACCTTTGAAGGTCATCGCCGCACCGCCGGTGTTCGAAGTCCCGGCCGAGGTCGCGGTGAGTTTCGACCCGGAGGACGTGGTGATCGTGCAGTGAGGGTGATTTTGTTGACCAAGGTTGTGCCTTTCAGCATGCTGCGGTAGTGACGTACCAAGACAGCGACCCGCAACCCGTTCAACCCGACACCCTCGAATACGCCAGCGGCAACGTCGGTGGGATGGGTTACGCGACATTCCAGCCAAACGAAGGGCGAGCGCGCACCGCGATTGTCCTACTGTGGATCAACTTGGTATTGACCGTCATTGGCGCGATTTTTTCGGTCCTCATCGGGGTGATAGTTTTAACCGACCGGACGCAGCAGGTCGGCCAAGTGCTCAACCCGGATCAAGGAGCGGCGTTCTGGGTTTTGGTGTCGTTCGGCGGCGTTGTCGGATTCGCCGCGTTTGCGGCATGGGTGCTGATGATCGTTTACTACATGATGTGGCAGTACCGGGCGGCGGGTAACCTCGGCCCGTTGGGCGTGCGGGAGCAGCGTTACACCCCTGGCTGGAATGTCGGCTGGTGGTTCATCCCTTTCGCGAACCTCGTGATGCCGTTCCGTTGCATGCGTGAGTTGGAAACGGCCAGTCGCACCGGCGTCGGCGCGAACGCGACCAAGCCCAAGAGCGACCTCGCCAATCGCACGCAGATTCTTTTGTTGCTCAACATCGGCGTCGGCTTAGTCGGCGGCTTGATCGCCGGGATCATGAGTGACTTCGATGAGAATCCGACGACCGCATCGAACACGCTTAACGTCATCGTTGAAGTTGCGTCGGGTGTCATCGGCACCATCTACCTCTACCTTTTCATCCGCTTCATTAAGCTCATTCAATCTCTCCAAGAAACGCGCTGACGAAGCTACGATTCACTGCCATGCGTTACATCCTCGGCACACTGCTCGCGCTTACGATCCTTTCGCCGTTTGTCATGCGGCTGTTTGTCGATGACGGATCGCCGGAGATCGAGGCGACGGGCGAGACGGCGCGGCTCGTGATCGTCACGCCGCACAACCCCGATATCCGCCGCGAGTTCGCCGAGGCGTTCGACCGCTGGCACCGCGAGAACTTCAACGGCCAAGCCGTGCTGATCGACTACCGCGTGCCCGGGGGGACGACGCAGATCACCCGGCTGCTCGACAAAACTTACAGCGTTTACGTCGGCGACGACGGCAAACTCGCACCGCCCGACGAGGTCAACGCCGATCTCGATGTCGTGTGGGGTGGCGGCGACTTCGTGTTCAACGTCGAACTCAAAAACCTGATCGACGGACAGAGCGTTTTGCAGGGCATCGAGATCGACCCCGAACTGCTCGCGGCGGCGTATCCCCAGGAAGACATCGCGGGCATCCGGTTGTTCGACGCATCGGAGCCGCCGCAGTGGTTTGGCGTTTGCCTCAGCAGCTTCGGCATCGTGTACAGCCCGGACTTGGTTGAGGTGCTCGGCGTCGAGCACAACCCCGGCGAGCCCGCGATCAGCACGTGGGACGGCCTCGGCGATGCGAAGCTATTCGGCACTGTCGCCCTGGCCGACCCGAGCAAGTCCGGCAGTGCCGCCGTCACCTACATGATGGTGATCCAGCGGAAGATGCAGGACGCGGTTGATGCGGTAGGCGGTGACGAAAGCGATGAGGTACTCGCGGCCGGCTGGGCCGACGGGATGCGGTTGCTGACACGGATCGCGGCCAACAGCCGATACTTCACCGACAGCGCGAGCCAAGTCCCACACGATGTCGCCCAGGCCGATGCGGCGGCGGGCATGGCGATCGACTTTTACGGTGGCGTCTATGTCGACCAAGTCGGCCCGGAGCGAATTCAGTTCGTGCGGCCCAATGCCGCCACCGCGATCACGCCCGACCCCGTCGCTGTGCTCTACGGCGTCAAGGGCGAGAAACGTGAGTTGGCCAAGCGGTTCGTTGAGTTCCTACTCACGCCCGAAGCCCAGCGGCTTTGGATCAAGAAGGTCGGCACTGAAGACGGCCCCCGCGTCGCGGCTCTCTGGCGGCCGCCGATCCGAAAGGACATTTACGCCGAACTCGATCCCGAGACGTGGACCAACCCGACCAACCCGTTCGCCGATGTCGGCGGCTTCAACCAGCGGTCGGACTGGATGCGTGAGTTTTCCGAGATCCGGATGATGTGGAGCGCGGCATGGATCGACGCGGCAGCTGCGCTTGAGTCGGCCGCCCATCGGATCATGGACATGCAGGATGAGGCCCGGCGTGACGCGTTGCTCGACCAACTCGCCGGTCCGCCCGAAATCACGGTCGATGTCCCCGGCGACGAAACCGCTGATATCACTTTGGATCGTCCGGGCCTTCTGAGATTGCGCGAAGTTCGCAAGGCCGTCTCGGCCGACGACGCGATGGACGTCGGCGAATGGAAGGCCGAGACACGCATTAAGATCGCCGAGGCGTACCGTGCCCATTACCGATCGGTTGCCGAGAAGGCCGAATGAAAATACTCCCGTCGAACCAATGAGTTCGACGGGAGTCGCCAGAAGGGGGAAGGGGTGCGTCGGCTCCGTGCATCGCAGACAACGGTGTCGTTGACACCCGCATCGCGACGACACATGTTTCGGGTGGTCTCACCCACCGGTGAGTCCGACACGCGTCAGGCGTCCCCGTGGCCCCGAACACCGAAGCCAACTCACGGGGTGCGTCCCGCCTGACACCAAAACAGTCCGATTCACCCCGGTGATTTCCAAACACGAAATCCGGATTTCTTTGCCTGCCGCTGCAAGCCGAAAAACCTAGTGCCAGTGACACGCATGTAGAACGCGAGACGCCTCAGCCTTCGTCCGAAACGAGTGCCCAAGTACGTCAATCGACTCCCGACCCCGGTTCTGTCTCCTCGAAAACGAGCCGGCGTCAGTGTTTCATTCGTGCCTCCTTGAGCTGCTTGCCACGACCAAGCAGTTCCGATACCGTTTTGACTGAGTAACCGAGAGATGTTCTTTCGGACCTTCGCTTGTGAATCAATATTGGGCTATCAAATGAACCCGCACGCA
>JBCDCH010000028.1 GCA_039182125.1 Planctomycetota bacterium | reverse complement strand
GCGGCGGAGGTGCCAGACGTGGGATACTTCGGGCATTGAAAACAGTTGAACTGCGTTGCTTCGACAACCTTGTCCACTGCGAAGCAAACGACCCGCGTCATGGCTGACGCGGGTCGTTAGGTTTAAGCGAGGATTTTGCCTTGCTTGAGATTACCAAGGCGTGACTTTGACCCGATCGAACTCGCCGCGTGTGACTTTCTCGGCGTGGCCATCGACAAAGGTGATCTGAATACCGCCGCCCTCACCCTCGGTGTCAGGACTGGGAATCTCATCAAGCTCGACATCGTTGTAGTGGCGATCGGTCGGGATGCGGCCACGGAGCCAAGGCGTCTGCAAGATGCCGCCGAGGGTTCCCCAGAGCTGCTGGTCCTCATCCGTAGCGCCGTTGAAGACCATGTAGTTGGTCGTGTAGGCGAGGATGTCGACGCGGTCGAGGGTGGAGACGCCGATAAACGGGCGGTTGCCGGCATCGGCGAAGAAAAGCGTCTCGGAGCCGCTGCGGACCTTGGTCAGGTTGCCATTGGCCGGCTGCCCGAGGTCGCCGGGAGCGCCACCTCCGCCAGGGTTGTTCCCAGGACCGCCAAAGACACCCATGGTGCCGCCAGCGTTGTACTCACCATTGCCCGAGTCGGGGTTGACGTCGGCGGCGATGTCGATGTTGATGCCGTAGGACGCCTTGGCATAGTCCGTTTCGACGCCGGTGCCCGAGCCGAACGTGTTGACGAAGTTGTTTCCGGGGTAGTAGCCGACCGGCTCTTGGGTTGCCCACTTGTCGCGCGGGCAGACGAACACTTCGCTGCCGTCGCTGTTGCCTTCGTAGCGGCCGCTGTCGGTGTTGGCGCGGCCGACGTACTCACCGAAGGCGCTGATCCAGTCCAGCGGCACCACGTCGGTGCCGAGGCGGTCGGTGAGGATGCCGCGCTTGCCGCTCTTGAGGGCGTTGCCGCTCATCACGACATCTTTGTCGCTGACGGTCTGGACACGACCAAGCTCGGCCTGCATGAGGTTGCCGGCAAGAGCAAGCTGCCGTTGGTTACTCAGGCACTTGACATCCTGTGCGGACTGTCGGGCTCGTTGCAGACTGGGCAGCAGGATGCTGATCAGCAGGGCGATGATGCCGATGACGACCAGGAGTTCGACGAGCGTAAAGGCGGTTTTGCGGTGGGTTCGCAGTTTGGGGTTCCGCATGGGAGGTCTCCTCACGAGAGAAAAATTGGGTAGGGGTCACGCCACCTCGGGTCGGTCCTTCGACCGGCGGGTACGCGTCAACATCAGACACGCGGCAGCGGCAAGTGTTAGCACGGTGGAAGGCTCGGGCACGTTCACGCCCAGCCGGTACGGTTGGCCGTCGATCAAAACCTCGACGGGTTCGAGCGGTTCGTCGTAACCGAAGCCATAGTTGGCATTGATGATGAACAGGTCGGGCTTATCGACGACGCCCGAGCCGTTGGAATCGCCGTCGGCCCAGCCGCCCTCTTCCTGCCAGTTTTCGATCAGGATCAGGAAGTCATCAACATCGACGAAGCCGTCAAGGTTCGTGTCGCCGTAGGCGGTCTCGAAAACCTCTTCGACGATGAGATCGACGTCGGCGGTGTCGATGACGCCGTCGCCGGAGAGGTCGTAGTACCAATCGTCGAGCGAGCCGTCGGCGGTGCCGAAGTTGGCACGCAGGTCGTCGATGTCGAAAGCGTCGGTGGAGCCGAACTGGTTGACGTTGCCACGGCGAAGCTCCGCGGCGCGAGCCTCGGCGGCGGCGTCCACGGAAAGCTCGTCCATGTAGATGGCTTCGAGCGCGAACAGGTCGGCGCTGGTCACGCGGCCGTCGCCGTCGATGTCGGCGGCGGCATTGAACTGCGTGTCACGGGCGTACAGGAACTGCTCAAAGCCGCCGGCACCGATGACGTCGGTGGTGTCGAACACGCCGTCGGCGTTCACATCACCGAGCCCGGCGCCAATGCCGTCGATGTACACGCCGGCGAGACGCTGAATGCCGACGTTGCCGGTAACCTCGAACGTCACGGTCGTGAGTGCGTGGTTGCCATCGATCAGGCCGTCGGTGTAGTACTTGAAGATGTCACGGTCGATCTGCTCGGCGCGGTTGCTTCCATTGACGAACGAAAGGATCTGCTCGTCGGTGAGGCTCGCGGGCAAGTTGACGAAGACGTGAACGCTGTTGGCGGTCTGGTCGGTCGACTTGACGAGCAGATCACGCTCGCCTTCGGTCGCGCCGTTGAACGACACCGCCTCGTCGAACTCGACCTCGGGAGCGAGGCGGTCGACGTACAGGGCTTTCTTGAACGACGAGTAGACCGGCGGACCACCGTCATCACGTTGGCGGAAAGCGATGACCTCGACGAAGTTGACGCCCTCGGGCAGTTGCGTCGTGTCGACGGTCTGGAGGAACTCG
The DNA here is from genome assembly GCA_039182125.1 of Planctomycetota bacterium. NCBI lineage: Bacteria > Pseudomonadati > Planctomycetota > Planctomycetota bacterium. The sequence continues at coordinate 43,934 of JBCDCH010000028.1, read as the reverse complement.
CCATCGCCGCCAAGGGCGAGCGGGGAGGATTTGTCGGTGAACAGCTCGAAGCCGTAAGCGACCGAGCCGGGCTGGACGAAGTCGACGCGGCCGTTGCCGTTGGCGTCGAGGCCACCGTTGAGCTTGAGCAGCGCACTATCCCCGTCGGCATCGGGATCGCGGAACTGACCGAGCAGGTTGACTTCCTCGGTTTGCAGTTGGACCTGGAAGGTGTCGGCCGAAACGACGTGGAGATCGGTGAGCCGGGTGGTGCCGTTGGTCGCCGCGGTGGGCGTGCCGCCTTCGAGGATGAAGTCGACATTGGACAGCGAAAGTTCGCCCTGCGGGGTGGCAAGTCCATAGACAAGGTAGCCATCGCCGCCATTGGCCCGCTGAACGCGGAGGTCGACATTGCCATTGCCATCGACCTGAACGAGTTCAGGGATGTCGGCGTCGAGCGCGGCCTTGCCGGTGAGTTCGATCAGGTAGGTTCCCGGCTCGAACGTGGTGCTGACCGTGCGCTCATCAAAGCCTTCGTCGGTTCGGCTCGAGAGCACGACCAACGCGGACTTCTCGCGTTCGTAGATCAGTTGATTTTGCTCGACGAGGTGCGGGAGAAAGTTGCCGCGACCGTGGGTGTTGCGGATGCCGACGAGCGTGGTGATGGTGTCACCGTAAAGCCCGCCGAGCGCATCGCCGCGGCCGTCTTTCGGGAAATCGCGGTTGGGGCCGAACTCCTCGGCGTTGAAATAGGTGACATGATTGCCCGGCCGCATCAGCAGGTAGGCGTTGGCCACATTGCCGAGGAAAGCGCCGTTTTCGTCATGCGACGCGTCGAAGGAAACGCCTTGGCTGCCGTTGTTGAGCCCGTCATCGTTGAGGTCCTGCGACGCGTTGAGGATGTTCCGCCAATCGTTGCCGAAGCCGTTGCCGGTGAGGTTGGCCTTGAGGGCGAAGTGCAGCGGGAAGTCGAGCGCGTCGCGGTTGCCGCCGACACTGTTGGAGCCGTCGACCAGGTCCTTGCGGATGTACTGCTGGATGATGCCCGCGTTGCCTTCGAACGCCTCGCCGAAACTGAAGACGTGGTTGATCGACCCGTCGAGCAGCAGGCGGGGGTTGGCCTCGTAGACGGCGCGGTCGAGGTAGTTGAACACCCACGGCTCGACGTGCTTGACCGCATCGAGGCGGAAGCCGTCGAAGCCGACGTCCTGAATCATCCACTGGGCATTGCGCATCAGGTAACCGAGCGCGTTCTCCTCGACCGGATCGCCGGTGGCCCAATCCGTGGTTTCATCTCCGGTGAAACGGTTAAAATCATGGACCGTAAAAGTCTCGTTGGTCGTCGGATCGAAGTACGTCCGGCCGGGGCCGTCGAGGTCGGTGTAAAACCGGCGGTTGGCCTCGGTCGGCTGGTCGGCGAGCAGGCCGAAGTACGGCGTCGTCCCAGCCGGCACGTTGTTGAACCCCGGCACGGGATTACGGACAAACTGAATGTTCGAGCTGTGATCGATGTCGATCAGCCCGCTGATGCGTTCGGTAAAGACGCTGTCGACGAACGTGTGGAAGTCACCGCCGGTGCCGCCCTCGCCCTGAAAGACGAAACCCGGATAGCCGCCCGAGGCGACGAACTCGCTATCGAAGCGGTCGGAGAAGCCGTTGTGATTCCAGATCAGGTCGGCGTACGTCTGCGCGCCGAAACGCTGCCAAGTGCCGATGGCGGCGCGGAGTTCCGACTCGGTGCCGTAGAGCGTTCGATCGTCCGGGTTGCCGAGGTTGAACCGGTCGTACACGTCATAGCCAACGGAGAAACCGCCGGTTTCGGCCCGGCCCGGCGGCGGCATCCACACGCTGCCGTATCCGGCCGCCCAGGCATCGACCGAGCGGTCCTCGATCGTCGTCCACGACGCGTCGAAGATCTGCAGGATCGCCGGAGCCGACGTATCCTGCGCGGAGGCGATGGCGCCCATCGCGAACACGGCGGCACTGATGGCCGATCGGGATGAAGTTCGGTTCAACACGTCGAAGCTACTCCTCAAACAGGCAATCCTGTAAATCAGCCGGTCATCATTCACGATGACCGGCCGAGTTGTTCCAAAGCTGCGACCCCGACGAAGACGGATGCCTCCGCCGGGGCCTGCTCGCGTCATGGCAGGGGGGAACCATGACCGCGAACGGTCGTTGCCGCCGTCGTTTACTTACGACGACGCAGCAGGCCGAGACCCGCGACACTCAGCAAGCCAAGGCTCGCCGGCTCGGGGATCACGGTACTGGTGTAGGTCAGCGACTCTGTGAACGTGACCGAGCCGGTAAAACCGGGGTTCGGATCCGCGTCGAGCACGAAGTCGGCCGCACCGATCGTTTCGTCCGACCGGAACGCGGTTTCGCTGATCAACGAACCGACAAAGTCGAAAGAACCGCCCGGGGCGATCCCCAGATCGGCCAACGGCACTTCGAACACAAAGTCGTTCGCATCGTCATCAACGAAGAACACGAACGGCAGTCCGCCATCGCCGGGATTCTCGATCAGGTCGAAAATGACCAAGCCGAACTCGCCGATCACGACGGACGTGTCGGCCCCGAAGCCGGGCGCGAATGTGGCCAGAGTGCGGGTGTCGTCGTCAGGCAGTGCCGGATCGTTGTCGTTGAATCCGCTGGTGGCCGTACGACCACCGTCATCGGTGTCATCCAGCAGCGCGGTGTCGGCCAAGCCGCCAGCGGTGTTGTCCAGGTAGAGGACAAGAACGTTGCCGGCGAACGGGCTGTCGAGCGAGATGGTCGCGTTGGTGCCGTCGTCGGTGATGTTGAGCGTGTTCGTGCCGATAGCACCGCCGAAGCCGGTGTTGCCATTGCCTGCGAACGAAGCGGCCGATGCAACCGCCGGCGTGGCGATCAAAGCAGCCGCTGCTGCGAGTGCAAGATTGCGTGTACGCATGGTAAGTTTCTCCCGAAAGTTTGCCGTCGCGTGCCCCATTGACATTTGGCCCTTGAACACCTTGCGGCGGCATGTTGTAAACCGTTTCATCATTCCGCGACGGATCCAATCGGCCACGGCAACATACCCACAACGGGCATGCGATTCCGTGATCCTACCACCATCCCAGGGCCTGTCAACGCATTTTGCGTAGAGGCTGGGCAGGAATTTCCTTGATTCGCGACAGTGCCCATTAATTCATCAGCCGAGCCGGCACCCTGCCTATCGGCGCGGAACGGACTTCATCGGCCGATCGAAACCGTGGGCTTTACCGTTGTTCGATGATGTGTTAAACTAGTTCACCTTCCTGCCGGTACCGAACGGGCCGGTGTGTTTGCGCATCCAAACTGGCGCACCGTCGCCCGCCCGCTTCCCTCGCCACCAACCGCCATGGCTCAAGCTGACGTTTTATCGGTCAACACTGCCAAACCACGCCGGCCGCGTCAGGTTTCGCTCCGCGACGTCGCCCGTGAGGCCGACGTCTCCGTCGCGACGGTTTCCATGGTCCTCAACGAGAACCCCCGCATCTCTCGGGCCACCCAGACACGCGTCCGGCAGGTCATGAAAAAGCTCGGCTACCAGCCGAACCGGCTCGCCCAATCACTCTCCGGTAAACACACCCACGTCCTCGCCATCCTCCTGCCGGCCCTGCGACACGCGTTTGCCGATGCGTATTTCGGAGAGTTGCTCTCGGGCATCTCCGACACGGCCCAACGCCTCGGCTGGAAGGTTCTGCTCGAACAGGCCAAACCCGACTACATCAAGGCCAACAAGCACGTCGAGCTTTTCGAACGCCGCTACGTCGATGGCATGCTCTTGCTGGGTACCTCCGACAGCCAGGCGTACCTCTCGGACTTACAACAGATCAACTGCCCGGCCGTCGTCGTGAACAACCGCCTGCGGGCCGATGGCGAGGGCAACAACTACATCGACTGCGATCATGTCGTTTGCGACTACGCCGGCGGCGCGCAACAGGCCCTGAACTACCTCACCCAACTCGGCCATCGCAACATCGGCCTGATCTCGGCGGCACCGGACATTTCCACGGCGTGGGAGATCCAGAACACCTGGCACAACGCCCTGATCAAGCTCGGCGTCGAGCCGACCGACGAGTGGATCGCCGACGGTCACTACACCGAGGAAGGCGGCGCGGCCGCTGCCCGTCAACTCATGAAGTCCGACACGCATTTCACCGCCCTGCTGGCCATGAACGACAAGATGGCCATGGGGGCGATGGCCCACCTGAACCACAAGGGCATCAAGGTGCCCGACGAAATCAGCGTGGTCGGTTTCGACGACCTGCGGCATGCCGCGTTCGTCAACCCGGCCCTGACGACCATCCGCCTGCCGCTTTACGACGTCGGCGTCACCAGTTGCCGTCGATTGCTCGAAAAAGTCAAAGGCAAAGACAAGCCTGTCGCCGACGTTCTCGACACGCACCTGATCGTGCGAGAGTCGACGGCGATGGCGGCTAAATGACAACAGAACTTGATTGGATGCCGGGCCTGGTCACTTAAGTGACCAGGCCGAACGCCAAAAATCCTTGAGGAGACCCCATGACCCGCGCCATCATCGCCGCCGCCGTTCTCGCTTGCCCTTCGATCGCCCTTGCCGAGGCGGTCGTCGAGGACAACACCGTCACCTTCAAGTTCGACGCCAACACCATGGCGGACGCCCCGCGTGACGTGAACCTCGCCGGCAGCTTCAACGGCTGGAACGCCGGCGTCACCGACATGACCGACGACGACGGCGACGGCGTCTGGACCGCCACGATCGAACTACCCGACGGCACGCACCACTACAAGTTCGTCGTTGACGGCAACTGGATCACCGACCCGACCGACGACGCCGAGCTACGTGTCGGCGACAACTTCGGCGGCCAGAACAGCGGCGTCATCGTCGGCCCCGACATCCGCAAGGCCCCGCCGGTGGAGGATGGGAAGATCAACGCGGAGTACGTCAGGCATGATCCGGTGAAGGATGCGGTGCAGTTGGACGCAAACGAGCTACGCGTCTCGATCCGTACGCAGCAGGGTGACGTGGATGCCGTATTTGTGAAACCAATGCTAGGTATGGGTGCCACGAGTGAGCTTCAGCATGCAGGCAACGAGGACGGCTATGACATCTTCACCGGGACCGTAGTTCTGAATCTTGAGGAAGCAGCAAAGGATGTCGCACAGTACCACTTTGTACTAGCAGACAGCGGAAGCGAGTGGATGGTCACGCAGGGCGAGGTTCAGGAGATCGATCCAGCGCGGAACATGATCGGCCTAGCGTTCTCGAAGGATCTTCTTGCTTTCGACGTCCCCGAGTGGCCCCACCACGCCGTCTGGTACCAGGTCTTCGCTGAGCGCTTCCGCAACGGCAATCCCGACAACGACCCCGGCAAGTACCCCTACGAACTGCTGGTCCCGTGGAACAGCGACTGGTGGGACGTGCTCCCCGGCGAGACGCCGCCCTCGGCCGACAGCGACAACTTCTACACCGGCACCGGCGACGTCTGGGACCGACGCTACGGCGGCGACCTCCAGGGCCTGCAGGAAAAGCTCCCCTACCTCAAATCCCTCGGCGTCAACGCCATCTACCTGAACCCCATCTTCGAGGGTGAGTCGATGCACAAGTACGACACGGCGGACTTCCGCCATGTCGACGACAACTTCGGCATCGTCACCGACTACGCCAAGTACCCGCCCAACATCGAAGGCTCGACCGACGACCCTGCGACCTGGGAGTTCTCCGAGAGCGACAAGGTCTTCCTCGCGTTCCTCAAAGAAGCCAAGGCCAACGACATGCGCGTCATCATCGACGGCGTGTTCAACCACGTCGGCCGGGCGCATCCGTTCTTCCAGGACGTGCTGGCCAACGGGCAGAACTCGCCGTACGCCGAGTGGTTCGACATCACCGACTGGGGCGACCCGGCCAACTGGCGCGAGATGGACGACCCCTACCAAGTCCACGGCAAGGACGGCGGCATCCAGTGGAACGCCTGGGACCAGCCCAACGGCCACCTGCCCGCCTTCGCCAAGGACGAAACGCTCGGCCTGCACCCCGGGCCTCGCCAACACATCTTCGACATCACCACCCGCTGGATGGATCCCAACGGCGACGGCGATCCGTCCGACGGCATCGACGGCTGGCGGCTCGACGTGCCCCAGGACATCCCCCACCCGTTCTGGATCGACTGGCGCAAACACGTCAAGGGCCTCAACCCCGACGCGTACATCACCGGCGAGATCTGGTCCTTCGCCCAGCCCTGGCTCAAAGGCGATCAGTTCGACGCGGTGATGAACTACCAGTTCAGCATGCCGACGCAGGACTTCTTCGTCGACCAGTCCACCGCGATCTCGCCGAGTGAGTACGCAGCGGCGCTGATGAACGTCGTCGAGGCGTACCCGCGTCCCATCGCCTACGCGCAACAGAACCTGATGGGCAGCCACGACACGGACCGCCTCGCGTCGATGTTCGTCAACCCCGACCGTCCGTACGACGGGGCCAACCGCCCGCAGGACAACGCCGCGACGTTCGACCCGCCCTACAGCGACCGCGCCCCGACGGCCGAGGAATGGAACCGCTTCAAGCAACTGGTCCTCTTCCAACACAGCTTCGTCGGCGCGCCGATGACGTACTACGGCGACGAGGCCGGCATGTGGTCGCCCGATGACCCGAGCAACCGCCAGCCGTTCCCCTGGCCGGACAAGGGTCCGTATGACGGTGACAGGGTCGGCTTCAACGAGGACATCTTCCGCCACTACCAACACGCCATTGCCATCCGCAACAGTGTCGAAGCCCTGCGTGTCGGCGACGTCTCGTTCCCGATGACCGACGATGAGCGTGACGTGCTTGTGATGAAGCGCGGCACCGACGGGCAGACCGTGTACGTTGTCATCAACCGCAGCGACCAACCGCAGAAGCTGACGATCGATGTCGAGCCGGGCACCTACGCCGACTACACGAAAGCGACGCTGATCCTCACCGACGGGCAGCGCCCCGAGCTCGGCATCACCGAGCGCTACGACACCGACGGCCAAATGACCGGCACCCTACCGGCCTACGGCACGGCGATCCTCGTAAGTCAGTAAACCCATCTCACGAATGGACGCCCACGCCTTCAGGCGTGGGCGTTGTCTCATGTCACTTCATGCTCCCCGCAGTGTTACCGCGATGATCTCGGCGGGGGCGAAGGTGCGGACGGGGAACCAGTTGCCGGTGCCGTTGGAAATCACCGTCGCCGCGTCACCCTTGTGGTACAGACCCGACCAGTACTTGTACATCGCCGGGCCGAAGCCGATGCCGCCGGGGAGCATGAGTTGGCCCCCGTGGGTGTGACCGGCGAGTGTCAACGGAATCCCCGCCTCGGCGGCGAAGTCCAGCGTGTGCGGGTGGTGGGCCAACAGGATCGGAAATGCCCCGTCGCGCAGCGGGTACTTGGTGAGCAGCTGCGTAAGCGACTGGCCGATGGCGGCCTCGGACCGCTGAGCCGAGCGCCCGCCCGGCTCGCCGGTGGTCCCGGGCACGCCTCCCCAACGCAGACCCAGCAGGTCCACGTCGACGCCGTTGATCCGCAAACGCCGTGCTTCGTTGTTGACCAGATCCGTCCCCGCCTGTTCGACCGCCCTGCGAAACACTCGACGCCCGTCGAACAGGTCGTGATTGCCCTCGACGAGGTAAACGCCATGCTTGGCCCGCATGGCGTTCAGCATTTCGCAGGCGGCGGGGACGTCGGCCGGGTCGTGGTTGATCAGATCACCGGTGTGCACGACCACGTCGGCATCGAGTGAGTTGACCGCATCGGTCATGTCACGCAGGACCGAGCCGTTGGTGAACGTACCGACGTGCGTGTCGGAGACGTGGGCAATGACCGCCCCGTCGAGTTCGTCGGGCAGTCCGGCCAGCGGCACATCGAGCCGGCGGACGCGGAAGTGGTTCGTCTGCACCGAACCGACCCCCGCCGCGACCAACGCAACCGCCGGCGGCGTCGCCGCGAGTGCGCCCAGAAACGCACGCCGACCCAAGTCCGGCTTGTCCTCACGCGGCGCGAACACCCGCAGCCCGACCGGCACCGTGAGCGTGTAGATGATCATCGTCGCCGGCAGCACGATCAGGTGCCAGATCAACGCCAACCCGGTGATGAACGTGACCTCCGGCAAGCCGGTGAACCGAGCGGCCATGATGTAGCCAATCAGCCCGAACTGCATCAACGCAAATGCCGCGATGAGCCAGCGATACTTGCCCCGGCCCGTGCGGACGACCAACCGATCGGCGGCATACCACCAGATTCCGTCGAGCAACAAGATCAGGCCGAGAATGACAAAGATGAACCACATGGTGTTGGAGTTTGTAAAGCAGGCGACTTGTGGGGCAGGTTCGTAACGTCGGCCGATGTCCGATCAACCACCGCTCGCCGCCGACCGTCCGTTAAACACGGAAAAGGTCTCCGCGACATTGGAGCAGTTCGAAGATCTACCACATGCAACGCCGGTGCTGCTGGGTAGCGGGTGGGACCACGATGCTTATCAGTACGGCGGCCATGTGTTTCGGTTCCCGCGAAGAGCGAATGTGGTGCCGTTTGTCGAACGCGAACGCAAGCTGCTTCGACTCATCAACCAAGCCGTCACCCTCGCCACGCCGGTCGTGACGCACGTCGGTCGGCCAACGGCGGCCTTCCCCTATCCCTTTCTCGGTTATCAACACATCGCCGGTGAATCCGGGTACGACGAAACGACCGTCGACACGCAGGCTTTCGCACCGGTGCTGGGCCGCACGCTTGCCGAGTTGCACGGCATCGAGCGCGCCGTCATCCCCGAGGACGTGACGACCGACCGTGCAACCCCGAAAGACGCGTTATCGGCATTCGACCAAAAGCGCAGCCTGCTGCGCGAACTCATCCCCGCGGACATCGTTGACCTGTGGGAGCCTTACTTCGCCAACGCCGTCGAGCCGCCCGAGCCCACGCCGCAACAGCGGTTCATCCACGGCGACTGCAGCACGGAGCATTTCATCTTCGACGCCGACGGGCGGGCCGTGGGAATGATCGACTTCACCGACGCCCGCATGGGCGACCCCGCGTCGGATTTCGTCATCGGCCAGTACTTCTTCGGCGATGAGTTCACCGCGACCGCACTGCGAACCTACGCCGACGCCGGCGGATTCATTGACGACGGCCTGCACGATCGTGTCCGTTGGCATGCCCATCTCGCGCCGCTGGATTGGCTGTGCGAGGCGATCGAGTACGACGCCGTGGCGTTCAAAGCCCGGCCCGACGCGGTCGACAACCTCCATCACGTCGGCAAGCACCAAGACTGGCTGCGTCGCCACGCCGGGCATGTTCGGCGAGCTCAGCGTTTGGGCCGATGACCGCGCGACGCTACGCTGGCGGCATGCGTTGGACTGTCCTCTTGCTCATGTTGGTGGTCGGCTGTGGTGGCGTTCAGCGAACGATGACGGTCACCTCCGAGCCGAGCGGTGCGTTGGTGTACCTCAACGGCGAGGAAGCCGGCCGAACGCCCATGACCAAGGACTTCGTCTACTACGGCAAGTTCGAAATCGCGGTCCGCAAGGACGGCTTCGAGACCGAGAAGTTCGACAAATGGCTCGTCGCGCCGTGGTGGCAGTGGATTCCGTTCGATCTCGCGGCGGAACTCTCACCGGTGCGGCTGCAAGACAAGAAGACGGTGCATGTCGAACTCGAGCCGAGTCAGGCCATGGGCGGAAACGACGCGCTGCTCACCCGTGCCGAGGCGGCCCGCGAAATGTTGCCGGAGTGAGCCGCTACCGGCCGCGGCGACGCATCAGCAACCCGGCGGGCAACAACACGCCCAACAGGCTCGGCTCGGGAATCGCCGTGAAGTCGGCGACGAGCGGCAGGTGATCGAACCGGCCGGTTTCGAGGTTCAGCACCGTGTCACCGGGGAGCAGACCCAAAGCCTCACGCTCGAAGAAACTCAGCTCCGTGCTGTTGAGCACGAGCGAATCGGTCGCCGTCAGCAGCGAATCGCCGTAGACGATGTAGTCCAGGCGTGACTGGCCGTTGCTGTTCTGGAACGTCCACGTCGGGCCGTCGGGGTCGTCGTTGTGGGTCGGGTCGAGGTTGACCAGCGCGGTGCCGTCGGCGTCGGGCGCGGCGTCGGGGCCGTAGATGTCTTCGTTGACAATGTCGCCGGTGAGCAGCGTCTCGAGCGGGCCCTGGCCACCGACGAGGTTGAGGTCGCCAGCGATCAGCGTGGCGTACTCGCCCGGCAGGTTCACGTCGCGCAGCCAGCCGACCAACGCGTCGGCCTCACGCTGGCGATCCGGGTCGTTGCCCGTCCCGCCGCAACAACGGAAATGGGCTGACCCCGCGTACAGGTCGAAACCAAAGTGGTCATCCGGAAGATCCACCAAGGCCATCGGTAGCGACCGACCCGCGTCGGGCTCGGGATTGTCCTGGAGGAACGACAGCGGGTACCGGCTCACGATCGCCTCGCCACCGTGACTGTGGACATACCACGGTCCACTGTCGGGCGCGAAGCGGGTCGAGAAATGGAAGTCCAACACCGACGATGACACATGGAGTTCCTGAAGGAACCAGATGTCCGCGTCGACGGCCTGAACCACACGCCCGAACGCCTCGGCACGTTCCTCGTTCTCGTCCGGGAGGATGCTGCTTTGCCAAACGTTCCAATTGGCGATCCGCAGCGATCCGGGATCGCGCGGCCCGCCGTCAACAAGGAAGTTGGCCGAGGCCGTGGCCCCGAAGGTCGAGAGGCCGAGAACGCTTAGAACGACGAGCCGTTGGGAGGTACACATGCGGCCAGGGTATCCATCGACACCGCGACGACCACCGCCGACAATACCGCCGCGACACTTTTAATCTCATCCGAACCGAATGCACATGTTCGCTCGGTCTCGCGCTGCTCAGTTCAGCAGCGCGGCAAAGAACGCGTCCCACTTTCCGATCGTGTTGTCGATGTAACCATCCGCGCCGGTTCGGGTGACGACCAGCTGTTTGCTCGGCACGACGAAGAGTCGGTTGTGGTTCCAGCCGCTGATCCAGAAGGCGTCGGGCGGAAGCGCGGGAAAACAGCCATTGGAGTTGGAGCGCCAGAGGTAGCCCATGGCCGCCCCGCCGTCGGATCCGCCGAGGCCGCGATAGAGCGGACCGCGGTACTCGGGTAGGTGGGCGGATTGCGGTCTGGTTGCGTCCGCGACAAAGACAGGGTCGACGCCCGAAGCGCCGGCACACCAGTACCGACCGAAGTCGGACAACGCTCTCGCGGATGTCAGGATGCCACTGCCGGCGTCGTTGCCCCGGCCGTTGCCGTGGTAGTCGATCCACTCGAAATCGGTGAACGTCGGCACGATCTTGCGCAGCATTGCGTCCAACGACTCGCCGCCGATGTTGGGCAATGCGACCGTGAGAAGCCGCAGCGCGTCGTCGTGGTAGTGCCACATCGTGCCGGGGTCGAAGACGGGGTCGGCCGCGTCGAGGAAGTCGATCGCGCCGTCGCTGCACTCGTCGACGCCGTAGGTGCCGCCCTTGGCGTTGTAGCCGCTGGTCATCGTGAGCAGGTGGCGGAGCGTGACCGCCGGGTAGCGGTCGTCGAAGCCGTCGATCCACTTGGCGACCGGATCGTCGAGCGTGCATTTGCCCTGTGTGACAAGGTGGCCTGCGACCGTGCAGGTCGCGGCCTTGGTCACCGACATGATGTTGAACCGCTCATCGGCGCAGGGGCCTGCGTGAATCAACTCACCCCCGACGACGATCGTGACCGTGTCGGGGGCGATGGACGGGTGCAGGTTGTCGAGGGCGGCGGGGATGTTCACATCGACACCGTACCGCCCTGGTCACTGAAGTGACCAGGCCTTACGCGTTGACGGCTTCGGGGTGCGAGGCCGGCTCCTCGACCGACGGGCGACCCATCGGGTAGTAGCGGAAGCCATGACGCTTCATCTCCGAACGGTGCAGGCAGTTGCGGCCGTCGAACAGAACCGGCTGGTTCATGACGTTCTTGATTTTGCCGTAGTCGAGCGTCTCATACAGCAGCCAGTCGGTGCAGATCGCCACCGCGTCGGCACCCTCGGCGGCGCGGACCGGGTCGATGCACCACTCGACCTTCTCGCCGAAGACCTTCTGCATGTGGTCCATGCCCTTGGGGTCGGTGGCTTTGACGTGGACGCCGTTGTCGAGCAGGTGCTGGATCACGTCGATCGCGGCGGACTCGCGGATGTCGTCGGTGTCGGCCTTGAACGCCAGCCCCCACACGGCAACCGTCGCGCCCTTGGCCGGCTTGCCGAGCTTCTCGATCACCTTCTCGGCGAAGCGCTTCTTCTGGTAAGCGTTGATCGCGAGGATGGCGGTGACGAACTTGTTGTCGTAGCCAGCGGCCTTGGAGATGTGCTCCATCGCGGCGACATCCTTGGGGAAGCACGAGCCGCCGTACCCGCAGCCGGCCCGCAGGAACGCCGGGCCCACGCGCTTGTCGGAGCCCATGCCTTTGCGGATCGCTTCGATGTCAGCGCCGTAGTGCTCGCAGAGGATGGTCAGCTCGTTCATGAACGAGATGCGGGCCGCGAGCATCGTGTTGGCCGCGTACTTGGTCAGCTCGGCCGACTCCCAGTTCATGCTGAACCAGCAGTCGACGTTACCGGCCTTGATCTGCTCACGCAGGATCGGGTCATAGACCTGCCGCACGACGTCGGCGGCGTCCGGCGAATCGGTGCCGACGACGACGCGGTCGGGCCGCAGGAAGTCCTGGACGGCGGTGCCTTCCTTGAGGAACTCCGGGTTCGAGACGACGTGGACGTAGGCGTCGGAGTTGTCGGCGAGGAAGTTGGCCAGCTTGCGGTTGGTACCGGCGGGAACGGTCGACTTGACGATGATGACGGTGGGCAGATCCTTCTTGGGCGGCAGCGCGTCGCAGACCTGCTTGCCGGCGTTCTCGAGGAAGGACATGTCGACGGTGCCGTCGGGCTTGGGCGGCGTGCCGACCGCGAGGTACACGACCTCGGCCTCGGCGCAGGCTTCCTTCATGTCCTCGGTGAACTTCAGGCGACCGGCTTTCATGTTCTCGGTCATCAGTTCCGCCAGGCCCGGCTCGAAGATCGGGCACTCGCCGGCTTTGAGCTTGGCGAGCTTCTCCGGCATCATCTCGACGCCGATGACGTTGTGGCCGATCGACGCGAGGCAGGTGCCCGTGACCAGACCGACGTAACCGCAACCAATGACCGTGATATTCATGCTGTGACCCTTGAGGCTGTGACCCTTGAGGCTGTGACTCGTGAGGGAGGGTGAGTGGGTAGTGACGGAGCGTCGACCACGATTGTGGACGGCGCCATGCTAGACACATCGGCCCGATCGGCGGGTCGTTTGACCGACTTTCGCCCGCGCCTTGGAAGGCAGAGAATACCTGACCGATGCGGCCGGTCCACGCTTTTCTTCGGATCAATCCGCGTCATCCCCACGCCGCGACCGAACGATCGCGCCAAGCGGCCCAATCGGCCGACCGGCGACGTTGCCGCGGTTCACGCGGCCGTTTCGGGCTCCGGTTCATGCTCCGGCTCCGAAGACGACCGCTCGTGGATCATCCCGATCTTGTACGCCGTCACGATCAGGAACCCGAACAAAACCATGTAAAACGCCACCGCGAACCGCGTCCGCATGAACACGATCAGCACGCCGCAGATCACGAAAAAGACCGCCAGTGCGTATGCCGTAAGAACGGCCTGCTTGACGGTGAGGCCGCGGGCAACAAGTTGGTGATGAAAGTGCCCCCGGTCCGCGGAGAACAACGGCCGCTTGTTCACGTACCGCCGCGCGAACGCCAACGCCGTGTCCAGCACTGGCAACGCGAACATGACACTCGCCGCCAGCAGCCATTTCAGCTCCACCTCGCCCAGCAGCACGATCATCAAGCCGCACAGGAAGCCCAGCAGCAGCGAGCCGGCATCACCCATGAAGATACTCGCCGGGTTGAAGTTGAACGGCACGAACCCGAGCACCGCCCCGAGTAAGGCCAGCGCGACGATCACGCGGATGCCGTAGTCCTGCACATCCCCGGTACCGGTCCGGCCGCCAAGGGCGACGGTGACCGCGAGAATGACAAACCCCAGTGCGATGATCGCCGTCACCCCGCCGCAGAGGCCATCGAGGCCGTCCATCAGGTTCGAAGCGTTACAGCAGAACACGATGATCGCGATGACCAGCGCCACGCTCGTGGCATAGACGATGGCCTCGAGCGTGCCTGCCGAAAAGGCGATGCCGAGAAACACGTCGAGCCGCACCGCTACGTTCTCAACAATCGGGGCCGTGATATCAGTACCGGTACCGCTGAGGACCAGTCCGACCGCCGCCGCGACCTGACCGATGATCTTCGTCCGCGGCGAAAGGCCGAACACGTCGTCCCACAAGCCCAGCACCACCACCAGCACCGCCCCGAGAATGATCGATGGCGGCACCACCAAGTGGTACGGCCCGATGCCCGGGTCATCATGAATATTGGTCAGCCGGCTCATCGCCATGCCGCCGACCCAGCCTACGAACACCGCCAATCCGCCGAGGTACGCCACCGGTGCCTTGTGGATCTTCCGGGCCTTGTCCGGCTGGTCGATGATGCCGAAGTGAATCGCCACCCGCCGCATAAGCGGGGTGAAGAACAACGCCAGCAGAAACGCGGCGTAGAAGACGAACACGTATGGCGAAAGCACCCGTTCGACATCGAGCGGACCGGTGCCCCACGGCGGATCGACGCGGGCCGATCCGTCGACGCCGATCACGGTGGTCAGGTTGTCCTGAGCGGGCGGATCGACAAACGTCGGCTGCATGGATGTCGCGATTACCGGGGCCATGAAGGTTCGAATGCGTTGACCAATGCGCGTCTCCCCGGGGCCGGACCGTACCCGACGACCGACACGGACGATAGTTGCACGTACGTTTGCATCGGATGGGCGTCCGGCCAGCGTAAGCGAGTTTTCAGCCGACCGACGACCCGGCCATGGCCACATCCGCGATGATCGTCGAGAGATCGCGCGTCGGCTCGAAACCGATCAGCCCACGCAACCGGCTCAGGTCGGGCACGCGACGCGGGAGGTCGTCGAACTGTTGGCCGTAGGCCTTCTCGTACGACACATGCTCGACCGCACTATCGGACCCGAGTTGCTTGACGATGGCTGCCGCGAGATCGGCGATGCTGATCTCCTGATCGGAGCCGAGGTTGAACACGCGGCCGGCGGCGTCGGGGTGGTCGATGAGCTTCACCAGCGCGTCGACCACATCGAGCACGTGGCAGAAGCACCGCGTCTGTGTGCCGTCGCCGTAGACGGTCAGCGGCCGGCCGGACTTCGCGGCCTCGACGAACCGTGGGATCACCATGCCGTACCGCCCGATCTGCCGCGGGCCGACCGTGTTGAACAACCGCACCGTTGTTGCCGGTAAGCCGAACTGTTTGTGATACGCGATGCTCAGAAACTCGTCGATGCCCTTGGCATAGGCGTAGCACCATCGCGCGTGCGCGGTCGGGCCCATGACGATGTCGTCGTCCTCGCTGAACGGGATCTGGCTGCCCTTGCCGTAGACCTCCGACGAGCTGGTCACGAGCGTCGGAAGTCCGAACCGGTGGGCGTGATCGAGCACGACCTCGGTGCCGCGGATGATGGTGCGGATCGTGCGGACCGGCTCGTCGAGGATGAGTTGCACCCCCACCGCCGACGCGAGGTGAAACACCGCATCAACGCCGTTCATCGCCATGGCGACGGTCGTCTCGTTTTCGACCGTGTCGCGGATGATCCGCAGCGCGGTGCCGTAGGTGGCACGGGCGACGTCGAGGTTCTCGCTACGGCCGGTCGAAAAGTCGTCGAGCACCGTCACGCGATGTCCGTCGCCCAGCAGCCGCTCGGCCAGGTGCGAACCGATGAACCCTGCCCCGCCGGTGATGAGATAGTGCTTGGACATCCGAACGCATGGTACCGGTCACGGCCGCTATGGTGGGTGCGTGGCTCACGCAACGATCAACTGGACTTCGCCCGTCCTGCGGCGGTCGGTGCCGATGACGGTGATCCTCCCGGACGACACGCCCAAGCCTTGGCCGGTCCTGTACCTGTTGCACGGCATGCACGACGACCACACCGCATGGGCGCTCAAAGGTAGGGCGCTACACCACGCGGAGCGATGGCCGATCTGCATCGTGATGCCCGACGGTGAGGACAGCTTCTACACCACGCAGGTTCAGGGCGAAGACTACTTCGCGCACTTCGCCGACGCGTTGCCCGCGTTCATCGAAAGCACCCTGCCGGTCCGCAGCGACCGCTGCGGGCGGTGCGTCGGCGGCTTGTCCATGGGTGGGTACGGCGCGCTGCGGCTCGCCTTGGGGCGGCCCGACCGATACATCTCGGCACACTCACACTCGGGCGCACTGATGATCGGCAGTCACCAACACAAGGAACCGACCAACCTCACCGACGCCGCGTTCCAACGCATCTTCGGCGAAGACCCGCGCGGCACCGACCACGACCTACAGCACCTCGCACGACACGCCGACCCCATGCCCGCCTTGCGCATCGACTGCGGCACCGAGGACTTCCTCTACAAGCACAATCAGACATTCCACGCCCACCTGCAAACGCTCGGCGTCGACCACGAATACGAAACCTCGACCGGCACTCACGGCTGGACCTACTGGGACACGCACCTGCCCGCGGCACTGGCGTTCCATGCCCGCGCGCTCGGCGTCGATCCGCGGTCGTAGGTATCACATGAACACCGCAACCCGACGAGTCTGGAAGGTGGGCCGATTGATCTTGCTGGCGTATGGCGTCGTGTTGGTGCTGCTGTTCTCGTTTCAGCGGACACTCATGTACCCGGGCCGCATGACCCAGGGGGACCCGCGTGCGGTCGTCAGCGAACGGGCGGGGCTGGAGTTGATCGATCTCGGCGACGCCGTCGCCGCGTTTCTGCCCGCCGACCGAGCCGACGCGCCGACACTGATCATGTTCTACGGCAACGGCGACTCGCTGAAGAACTTTCTGCCCTTCGGCGAAGGCATGCGCGACCGTGGCATGAACGTCGCCGTCATGGAGTATCCGGGCTACGGGATGTCGAGCGGGAGCATGTCCGAAGCCAACGCCTTCGGTGCCGCGAGCCAGCTCTACACACTCGTCGCCAGTCGCGAGGGCGTCGACCCAAACAAGATCGTCGCGCTGGGGGTCTCGCTCGGCGGCGGTAGCGCGGTGCATGTCGCCGAGAAACATCCGGTCGCCGGCCTGGTCACGATGAGCACGTTCACGTCGATGCGGTCGATGGCCGTGCGAGCGATCAAGATCATCCCGCCGATACTCGTACTCGACGACTACGACAACCTCGCGCGGCTGCCGGACATCGAAGTACCGATGTACATCGTGCATGGCACCGACGACGAGCTGATCCCGTACTCGATGAGCCTGGATCTTGCGGACGCCGCAGGCGGCGTGGTGACGCATGTGCCGATCGACGGCGCCGGGCACAACGACCTGTTCCAGGTCGGCGGCGCGGCCATGTGGGACGACATCGCCGATTGGTGTCATTCGGTCACCGCCGATACCGGCGAACAATGACAGGCGAAAGGGCGTTGTGATACGATCCGCCGATGATCGCAGCGCTGATGCTCGCCGGGGTGGTTGCCATCGCTCAGCCGATGGAAGTCGGGGCGTCCCCAGCAACAACGCAGGCCGATACTCCGGTGTTCGCACCGGACCGGTTGACGGTGCCGTTCGAACTGGATCGCCCGATCCATGTCGAGGCGACCAGCACGGTGGCGTTCAGGCGGGCACGGTTCATCAACGAAGAGCAAGTCGCCACCCGCTCCAATCGCTACGAGCTTTCGATCGAGGGGATGTACAAGCCGATGTTGATGCTCGACAACGGTCAGCCCGCGCAGTTCGAGTTGACCGTCGATAACGCGAACCGCTTGCTCGAGTCGCAGAGTGTCGAATCACTGGTCCCGTCCGAGACGGAGATTTACGGCACTTGGGGAGAGCGTGCGCCGCACTACACGCTCCCCAACGGCGCGATACTGATGGGGGCGGATCGCATGGACTTGTCCGCGCTGCTCGGACCCAACTCGCCGGACGCACCGACACTGACCGACATCGCCGCTTGGCCGGAGGGTGCTGAGTTGGGTGATCGATGGACGGTCAACCTTGTCGCCTGGCGGCAACGACTCACCGAGATCGGCTACGTCGTCGGCTTCCAGGACGTCGGTGGCGAAGCGACGTTCGCCGAGATCGACGGTGACCCTGATCACGCCCGGCAGAAGGTCGCCGTGGTCCGCATGCTGCTCTGGGCCGACAACGTCCGCCATCGTGGCCAGCCACGAAACTACTCGGGCCAGATCGAAATTCGATACACGCTGTTCGTCCCGCTCGACGGCGGCACCGCCTGGCGCGAGGTGTCGATCTTCGAACAGTCGTACGAGGGTGAAGACGTCGGTGACCCGCGGTTCGGCGATACCCGGAGCGAAATCTTCGCCCGCCGGACCAGCGACGTCCGCTGGGATACCGCCGGCCGTTGAACCGCCCGGCCTCGGGCAAGCGCGGGCCGATCGGCTATCCTCGCCCGATGCTCACCACGGACCTCACCGTATTCGATTGGACCTTGACGCTGGCCGCCGGCGAACCGCCCGCGCCCATCGGGACGATCGACGCGGAAGTTCCCGGCTGCGTTCACCTCGACCTGCTCCGTCACGAACTCATCCCCGATCCGTACTTCGGCGACAACGAAAAGCTGGTCCAATGGATCAACCGCTGCGATTGGACCTATGCGTGCCGGTTCGATCTCGACCCGAAGACGCTTGGCAAGCAGCGGATCGAACTGCGCTTCGAGATGCTCGACACCGTCGCGTCGGTCACGCTCAACGGCCAACACCTCGGCGACGTCGCCAACCAACACCACGCGCACACCTTCGACATCAAGGACCACGTCCGACCGGCGGGTAACGAACTGGTCATCGCTTTCCGCAGCCCGCTCACCGCCGCCGAAGAAAACGAGCAAACCTACGGCACCCTTCCGCACGCCGGCTACGGCGGTCACCCGGTCCAGCACCCGCACAACTTCCTGCGCAAGATGTCGTGCAACATGGGCTGGGACTGGGGCCCGGTGCTGATGACCTGCGGTGTCGAGGGAGCGGTGGACATCCTCGCCTGGGACGAGGCACGCATCGAGTTCGTGCGGCCCATGGTCATGGACGTGTCCGACACGTCGGCCAAGGTCGACGTGCTGTGCGACATCCGCAAGGCCGGCCGCGGCGCGGTCATGGCACGCGCAACGCTCATCGACCCGGACGGCAACACCATCGCCGACCGTGAGGTGCTCGGCACCGACATCCAGATCGGCATCCCGCTCGAAGTCACCAACCCCCTCCTTTGGTGGCCCGCCGGCCAGGGCGATCAGCCGCTCTACGACCTGCACGTCGAACTCACCACCGCCGCCGGCGACCCGCTCGACGACTTCGCCTGCCGTGTCGGCATCCGCTCAGTCCGCCTCGACCAATCCGAAGACGAGACCGGCTCGCGGTTCGCATGGGTCATCAACGGCCGCGAGATTTTCTGCAAGGGTGCCAACTGGATCCCCGACGACTGTTTCCCCGTCCGCGTAACCAAGGACCAACTACGGCAGAGCCTGACCGCCGCGGTCGACGCGCATGTGAACATGATCCGCGTCTGGGGCGGCGGGCTTTACGCATCACACGACTTCTACGACCTCTGCGACGAGCTCGGGATCATGGTCGCGCAGGACTTCATGTTCGCGTGTGCGATGTACCCGGAGGAAGAACCCTACCGCACGCAGGTCGAGAGCGAAGCCGTCTTCCAGCTCCGCGACCTCGCCCGCCACGCGTCGCTGATCCACTGGAACGGTTGCAACGAAAACATCTGGGGTTCCGAGGAGTGGACGAACCAGGGCATGGAATGGAAGGACGTCGCCGAGAAGCGCACCTGGGGTGCCGGCTATTACTTCGACCTGCTGCCCAAGCTCATGCTCGCGCTCGACCCGACGCGTAGCTACACGCCGGGCAGCCCGTTCAGCAAGACACGCGACGTGCGTGCCCAGTCCAACGATCACGGCACCGTGCATATCTGGACGGGCGACTACTCCCCGGTCGAGTACAAACGCCGCCGCGCACGCTTCGTCAATGAGTTCGGCCAGCAGGGCCCGGCGAACTACGCCACCCTCGCCAGCGCCCTGCCGGCCGACGCGCTCGACGTGAACAGCCCGATCCTCGAGCACCACCAAAAAGCCGGCAAAGGCACCGCGGTCCGCATCAACAAGCACCTCCGCGAACTGTGGGGCGTCGATCCGCAAACGGTGGACTTCGATACCTGGCACTACGCCGCGCAGATCTTTCAGGCCCGTGGCGTCGGCGAGGGCGTCGAGTACTGGCGGGCCATCCGACCACACTGCATGGGCGCGGTCTATTGGCAGTGGAACGACTGCTGGCCGGTGATTAGTTGGGCGGCCCTCGACTCGTCCGGCGGAAAGAAGCTGCTCTGGTACGCGACCCACAACTTCTTCGCGCCGAGGATATTCACCGTCCAGCCGGCCGACCTGGCCAACGCCGCCGACTGGAAGCCGGGCGAGCCGTTGCAGCTGGCCCTGTGCAATGACACCAACGAAACCTGGACCGGCGAGATCACGATCCGCCGCCTGGGCCTCGACGGTCGCGAGTGGGTGTCCATCACCGCGAACATTGCCATTCCGCCGCAAAGCGTCGGCCGACTCCGGCTCGCCGACGGCAAGCTCGACAAGCCCGCCGACCCGTCCAAGGAGATCATCGTCGTCGACGGTGCCGGCGCGGCCCGGGCGACGTTCCTCTTTCAGCGCCCCGCTCAGGTCGACTTCCCCAAGCCCGTGTTCGAAGCATGGACCGACGGCAACGTCGTCACGGTCAAAGCCAAGACGCTGCTCTACGAAACATGCCTCTTCGCCGACCGGCTCGACCCCAACGCCGAGGCCGACCAGCAACTCGGTACATTGCTGCCGGGCGAGTCGATGCGGTTCAAGCTCAACGTCCCCGCCACCGAAGCCGCGATCCGCAAGCCGGTGCTCCGCTGTTGGAACGACTGGGCGTGAACCGTCGATCAAACCTTGCGTCCTACTCTCGAGCTGCGTTAAAGTCCGATACATCCCTGTGCATCAAAATCTTCGCACGGCCTTAACGAACTCGCATGTATTTTTGTCCGACTTACGTAGAAGTACGGACGTACAACCGACATGACCCGCTCGGACGCGACCAACCTCAAACTCGAACACGCGACCACGCCGATTCTCTCGGCGGACGATCGCGTGATTCGTGGTTGGTGTGAACGTCGGATCGTGAGGCTCGGCCACGAAGACCGCGTTGCCGCGCATGCGGATCGTTTGTTCGAACTACTCGCCCCGCTGCACAAGCTGGACGCCGACGCCCGCCGGACGTTGCGGCGTGCGGCATGGCTGCACGATGTGGGCCGGTGCATCGCCGACGACGGCCACGAGGTCCACGGTGCCGACATGATCGCCGAGGACACGACGCTGCCCATCGACCGCGCCGAGCGGAAGATGCTCGCGTATCTCACCCGCCGTCACCGCGGCAAGGTACCGACCGACGACCCTTTGCTCGACGACCGCGCCAGCCGCCGCACGACACGCCTATTGCTGGGCATGCTCCGGGCCGCCGACGCGTTGGATTGCCGCAAGTGCGAGCCGCCGACGCTGATCTTCGAGAAACGCCGGACCGCCGTCGTGGTACACGTGTACGCCACCGAGCCCAACCGCCACCTCCGCAAACTCGGACTCGGACGCAAGAAGTTCGCACTGCTCCGTGACACGCTTGGCATCCGGATCGAGGTCGAGGTCCATCTGGCCGCTCGCCTCGCCATGGCCGCGTAAATGGCTCACGTAAGTCAACTCACGTCCGGCGAAGCGCGAGGATCAGGTCGATCTCTCCGCGTGGCCGGCTCGTCCGCTGCGCAATGTCGTCGACGCTCACGCCCTCGTCGGCGAGCCGGTAAACCTCGTCGTGACGAGCAAGCGGACTCTTCGCGTCGGGCAGTTCGATGTTGTTCATCGCCGTCCGGTCCCCGTTGGTCGCCCCATTGGCCGCAGTAGCCTGCCTGCGGGGCTCAGGGAACTGATCGGCCGTGAGCGGCTGCACCGGCGTGTCGATCTGACCGCTTTCGCCCAGCGCCGCGCGGAGCCGCTGCTCGGCCTGCTCGGCGTCCTGAATAAGCGTCTCGAGTTTGGCCGCCTTGGTGTCGATCTGAGCGTTCATCTGCCGCGTCATGTCGGTCAGCTCGAGCAGAAGCTGCTGCATGTCACGCTCGAGGTTGCGCTGCTGGGCCAACGACTTTTTGCCGGCCAGATCGTCGAGCGGATCGCTGCGTTTGGGCTTGCGCTTGGCGGCACCACGCAGGTAGAGATAACCGAAGACGGCGGCCCCGACCCCGACGATGGCCACGGCCGTGTTTTGGTCGATGAAGTTGGGCATCCCTGCCTCGGCGAGCATGGTCGGATCGTAACGACTCACGCGCGCCTCACCAACGAAGATGTACCGCACGGGTGATGTGTCTGCCCGGTCACTATCCCCTAAACAGGGAATACCCGGAGCGCTTGCACAAAGCGAACGGCTGCCGCATCCTGCACGTCCCGTACCCGAACCAACCGCGAAGGGGTTTTTCGATGTCCGACAAAGTTGAAGTCTTCTGCCCGGCCTGCAACCGATCGTTCAAGGTCCCGCCGAGCAAACTGGGCAAATCCGCCAAGTGCCCGTGCGGCGAGATGTTCAAGCTCGAACTGCCCGCGCCGCCGGACGATGACGACATGTACGCGTTCGCCGAGGACGACGATGACATCCCGGCCCTGTCGAGTCCGCCGCCCCCGCCGGTCGCCCCCGCGGCACCGGTCGCCGCGCCTCGTGCCGCGGCACCTCGCGCCAAAAAGAAAGGTGGCAAGGGTGGCGGCAACAAGATCGGCGGCTACGACGCGTCCGGCGCGGTCGGCATCGGCCTCACCGGCAAACGCCACGTCGAACACGACGAGCCGCCCGCGCTGGCCAAGGGCGCACTCATCGCCGCGGTACTCACCGCGGGTACCGTTGGCCTGTGGTACGCGATCAAGGCGAGCCTGCCGCCGGGGTCGCCGATCCCCGTGGGCGCGATGGCGCTGGCCGTCGGCCTGCTCGCAGGACTCGGCATGGCCTTCGGCGCGGTCCGTGGCAACAACAACACCGCCTTCGTCGCGACCCTCATCGCGCTCGTCGGCATGGCCACCGCCAAGTTCCTCATCACCACCGTCATCATCCTGCCCAACGCCGACGAACGTCAGGCGGCCATCGTCGAACAAGAGTTCGGCGAACAGGTGAAGGTCGAGGACATGAAAATGGACTGGCGACGCGAGGACGTGGTCGAACAAATGACCATCGAGATGTTCGGCTCGTTCGAAGAGTACCTGTATGCCGGCCCCGACCAAGTCGATGGCCGACGGCGACACTCACGCAAGCAGGCGATGAACATCACCGACGAGGAGCTTGAAGCGCTCGAAGATCGCCGGGACTTACGTGTCGCCCAGCAAATCATCCTCGACGCAGCGATGGCCCGGCAGCAAGAGGAAGCGCCCAGCTTCCGCGACCGCGTCATCAAGATTTACGAGAAGCGCGCCCAGGAAGAGCTCGACGCGATGACCGACGAGCAGGTGCTGGAAGCGACACGGGAAGAGCGTGAGCAGGAACGTTTCGACGATCTGGTGCGCCTGCACGCCGAAGCCAAACTCGTCGAAGCCGGCGGTGATCCCGAGGCGTACGACAACAGCACCTACGAGCAACTCACCGCCCTGACCGAAGACGCCAAGGTCGAACTCGCCGCACTAACCGGCGAAGAACAGTTCGACTTGTACGACAAGTACCGCAGCGCCGTTTACGACGTGGAGATCGAGGCCGAGGTCGAGTCGCTGCAACGCAACAACAAGGTGGAGGAGCTTGCCGCCACGAGCATGACCGTGGGCGAAATTTTCTCGTGTGCGGACTTCGTGTTCCTGCCGCTGGGGCTGGCCGCCGCGTTCGGCTTCGGCGTCACCGGCAGGTTCTGGGGCACAGGGTAATCAGTCGCTCGCGGGTTCGTCCCCGGTCGACGGTGCGTTCTCGGCCTCCCGGCGCTCGCGCCGGGCATCGGCCTTTTGCAGGATCAGGGCACGATTGGCTTCTTCCAGCAAGTCGGCCGCACGCCGGTCGTCGGGCTTAAACCGCAACAGGAGCTTCAACTGTTCCACCGCGTTGTCGTACCGCCCTTGCTCGAAGAGCATCGTCGCATAGCGCATGCGCCAACGGGCGTTGGTCGGCTCGCGGGAGACGGCCCGTGACATGAGATCCAGCGCGGCGGAGTGATCGCCGGCGGTCCATTCCACCTCGGCCAACTGCAGCAGCTTTCGGCCCGACGCGTTGCCGCTGGACACCTCGGCCCGCAGCAGCGCCAACGCCTCGAGCCGCGCACGGCGAACGAGTTCCAGCGATGCGGCCGAGACTTCGTCTTGTGCTTCGAGCCGACGCGCAAGGTGTTCGAGCAACGAGCCGTCGCCTTCGGCGTAGCGATAGGCAAACTCCAACTCGCCAGCGCTGACCATGACGTCGATCACATCAGGCCGGCGTCCCGGCTCGAGCGCCACGGCCCGGTCGAACCGTTCGAGCGCCGCCTGTTCGTCCCCCTCGAACAACGTCAGTCGTGCGTCGACGAAATGCGTCTCCGCGTCGTAGGCGGTCAGTTCACGGGCGCGACGGATCGCGTCACCGCCGGCTTCGTCGTTCAGGATGAACCGCTCGATCCCACCGGCCACGGCCAAAGGCGGGCCGTACGTCGGGGCCAACCGGTGGGCTGCCCGCAGGTCCGTCGCGATCCGGCCGAGGGTGTCGGCATGGTTCGCCAGACCCGCGTCGGTCACCGTTCGGCGGAGTGCGTCATACCGCAACCTCGCGAGCCGGAACGCAAGCTGCGCGTCGCCCGGGGTGGTCGCCCGGGCTTTCTCGCCGGCGAGAATCAGGGCGGCGTATGCGCGGTCCGCCACGAGCGGCTCCTCGGCGTCGAGGTCCGCGACGTACAGCATCGTGGCCTTTTCCAGGATCGCACGCGCCCGACGATCCTGTTCGATGCCCCACCACATCCAGCCGACGACACCCACGCCCACAAGCAACGCCGCCCACCGGACGGGAATAACCAGCTTCGCGTCACGCCGTACGCCGTACTTTTCACTGCGGCGGACTTTGGGCAGCGCCACGAGCAAGCCGGCCATCGACGCGGTGACGACCGCGATGCCCGGGACGTGCTGGCCGAAATCACTGAGCGAATGAACGGCCACCGCGATGAGCCCGTAACCAATCCCGTAGGCCGCATAGCGGATGATCGGCGCGTCGCGGAACTTGGCGACCGACGACACGCAATGCCACGCGGCAACCAAGAGAAACGCCACGAATGCCAGCAGGCAGCCGACGCCGATCAGCCCGGTCTCGAACAACAGTTGTGCGTATTCGTTTTCCGCGTGTGTCGCAACGGCGGCCGAGCCGGTGGAGTCGAAGGCCGGATACGCGACGCCGAAACTGCCCAGTCCGGCCCCGGTCACGGGGAACCCGCGCACGGCCGCGATCACGTCCATGACGATCTGCATCCGGCCGCCCGAGGCTTCCTGAAAATCACGCAAGGTGCTGAGGCGTTGGGCCGCGACATCGACCCCGAGGCCGAGCAACAACACGAGCACCACGATGCCGAAAAGCGTCGCGAACGTGCCGGCCCCGCGACGGCGACTGCTCAACGCCAAGGCACACACCGTCACGCCCAGCGCGACGGCCATGCTCAGCACGCCGCCCCGGCTCAACGACAAAACGATGGCCACCGCCGACGCGAGGGCAACCACCGTCACCACCCGTCCCAGGCGCAGTTGCGGGTGCCGAACGATGTCGCTCACGCGCGTCCAGACCCGGCGCGACCCGCCGTCCAGTATCTCGTTGAGCTGGACCAACAGCAGCGCGAAACACGCACCGATGGTCAGGTTCGCGAGCTGCGAGAAGTGGCTGTGGTTGAGGAAAGGCCCGCTGAACGGGTGGAGGTATTGCGCGCTGACCGTCGTGCCGTTGGGCGAGATGCCCCATGCAACACGGCTGCCGACGATGTTCTGTCCGAGAGCGAGTGCCACCGCGAGCCCGCCGCCGATGACGATCGCCATGAGCAACAACTGCACCTGCTCGGGCCGGCGGTGGGTCTGCACGACCGTGAAGAACACGGCGGCGACGACCAGCATCAGCCAAAGCTGACGCTGCGTTTCGAACGGGTAGACGCTCAGCGTGATCGCGCCGTCAACGCCGGCCGCCTGCCAGAATGTCGCCACCTGCGGCGCGATCGTGCCGACCAATCCCGCGGGCAGCGGCACGAGTTGCACCACGATCAAAGCAAGGAACGCCACGATCGGCACGAACGACCACGACCAACGCATCGGCTTGTCACGGTGCAAGGCCAGGTCAACGCATGCACCCAGGAACGCGACGCCGGCGAGGGAGAGCAGTATCTGAAAGCTCCATGCCTCGGTCGCGCCGAACATCAGCGGCCCGGCCACCACAAGTGCGGCCAGGGCCGACTCGGCCGTCAGTTCGCCCCCGGTGCGTGGCTGAACGCCGATGATGTGGGATCGCAGTAACATCACGGATCAGCGGCGAGCGACATCGCCGTTAAGCATCATCGGCGAGGAGCTTGTCACCGCCGCGCGACGCACCGTTCGCCGAGCCGTTGTTTCGATCGGGCCGATCGGACTTGTAGCTGTGACGGTAGTCGTAGCCATAGTTCCCCTTGCTGTAGCCGCCGAAAGCTTTCTTCTTGACCGGCACGCCGTTGACGACCACGCCGGCGAGTCGGGCGTTCACACGCAACAGCGAGTCAACCGCGTGTTGAGCCGAGCGGCGCGTGCTGGTCCCGGCGCGGAGCACGAGGATCGTCGCGTCGGCCTTGTCGGAAAGCACCCGTGCATCGGTGACCGGCAACACCGGCGGCGAATCAACGACGATCACGTCGTACTTCTCGCGGAGCGTTTCCATCGTTTCGCAGAAGTCGGCACCGTTGAGCATTTCCGCCGGTCGGTCGGGCACCGGGCCACACGGCAACACGTCAAGGTTGGCGACCGACGTGTTCTGGATCGCCTTGTCGAGCGACAGATCGGGCGACTCGACGCCGAGGACGTTGGTCAAACCCTGGCTGGCATCCACCTCGAGGTAGCGACACACGCTCGGACGGCGGCAGTCGGCATCAAGGAGGATGGTCTTCCGGCCGCTGTCGGCGATGGCGGCGGCGAGATTGCACGCGGTCGTCGTCTTGCCGTCACCGCTGAGCGGGCTGGTCACCAAGATCACCTGGCCGTTGACGACGCCCGGCAACGCACGCGGCCCGTCGGCCCGCTCAACGCGAGTGCCGGGACTGCTCAGGCCGAGCTCGAAGAACACGACGGTGCGAATGTCGCGGAACGCTTCGGACGCCTCGGTGGTGGGCTGATGAGAAACGTGCAGGGCTTTCTCGTGGTGGCCGCTGCGCTTGTCGAGCGCCGGCACCGCACCGAGGACCGAGACATCGAGCAGCTGCTGAATCTCCTCGGCATCCCGAATCCGCGGGTCCGCCCATTCGAGCAGGAACGCCAAACCCATCCCGAGCATGGTGCCCAACACCAGGCCCATCGCCAGAACTTGGGGCTTGACCGGAGCCACCGCGACGCCCTTGCCGGCAAGCTCGATCGGCTTGATGTTCATGCCGCTGACTTCGGCGTTGACATCGATGTCCTGCAAGCGCGAAAGAAGGATGTCTTGCTCGGCGTTCTCGCGGCGTTCCTTGGCAAGGAGTCGTTGGTACTCGGCACGCTCCTCGTTCGCATCGAACGCGTCGGTCAGACGTTCGTCGTAAGCGGTTTGCAACGACTCGTAACGTGCCTTGGCACCTTCGTACCGAACTTGCAACGCGCGGATCGCATTCTCCATCGCCGACTGATCGATGCCTTCGAGTTCGTTGCGGAGCAGTCCGATTCGGGTGTCGAGTTGTTCGACCTGCTTGTTCTTCTCGCCGAGCCGTAGCGAAAGCAGTTGACGTTCGCGTTCGAGTGTCCGCAGCGAACCCCAGAGGTCATCGTTCCGCGTGTCGGCGATCGGCAGCAGTGCCCGCAGCAACCCCTGATCCTCACCGGCCTGCTCGATCTGCGTGAGCAGCACTTCGAGATCGAGCAGTTGCGTGAACGCTTCGTTGATCTCGATTTCGAGCGTCGCGAGTTGGCTGACAAGGATGTTGCCCGCTTCGCTGTCGAGCGTGCCGACCTTTCGGCTCATCTCGATCTTGCGCTGGTGAATCTCCTCCAACTCCTGGTCACTCGCCGCGATGGCATCGCCGAGGATCTTCTGGAACTCCTCGGACTTGCTCTGCGCACCGACCCGACTTTCCTGGAGGTAGGCTTCGAGCAGCGCGTTGGCGACGTCCTGCGTGTCGTTCTTATCGGTGCCTTCGGCGATGATGAAGATCGCGTCGGACTTGTCGTCGGGTTCGACGGTCAGCATGCCCGCGACGGTCGCAGCAGGGGTCTCGGTCGACTTGATCGACGGCCCTTCGAGAAGCCCCGGCTTGCGGATCACGGCCTGCAGCATCGACGACGACTGCATCACCATCACCTCGGTGTTGAGGTAGTTCCGGCTGCTCGCGCCGCCGATCCCCTCGCCGACCAGACGCGGCGTGATCGGAGACACCTGCACGGTGGCCGTGGAACGGTAAATCGTCTGCGCTTGGCTCAGGTACCAGACCGACCCGCCGACGCCGAGCAACAGGCAAAGCAGAATGATCCAGCGACGACGCCAGAGCATGGCGACGATGTTGATCTGGGGTCCGCCGTCGTTGTCGGTCGGCTGGCTGTAAACGAAGTCGTGACCCGCGTAACGGGCCGACGGATCGTCGAGCGATCCGCCGCGTCGGGTGCGGACGGGCACCGTCTCGGCGCGGCCACCGAGTTGCCGAATCGCCGAGCTGGAGACGGCCGTTACGTCGTCGCCACCGTCGTGGTGGGAAGCACCATTTTCAGTCATCGCCATTACTTCCAGATCAATACGTGGTTGTTACAGAGGTGTTGTCCGAGCTTGATCGCGACGCACCGCATGGTGCTGGGCAGATCGGAAGCTCGGTGCATGGAGCTACGGAGTTTTAGGCCGGGCGTTGGCGACATTCACCATGACAGCCAAACGCCAATGACGCAATAGAAACTGGCACAAATGAGCGACGCGCAATACTTACGCGGTCTTAACACAAAACGAACCGACCGCCTCGGGCGACCGGTTCGAAGAGTTCGTTGCATGGCGTCCGTTGGTCGGACCCACTCATTAGCCGAACGGACCGGTCCCGGGGAGCGGCGGAGCGAACGGGCTTCGCGGGCGCGGGAATCGCTCGGAGAACGGCGGGAGGAAAATCCCGCCACCGCCGACCGGTGCGAACAAGCCTGCGGCATCGCCGCCGGACGTCGCCGAGCCGCCACCGAAACCAACTTTGTCTTCGGCCGTTACGTCGATGGCCACACGCTCCAAGGCGTATGGGTCAAAACTGGTGTCTCCGTTGACCGCTTCGAGGAACGCGGAGTCTGCGGGGCGGTCGATATCGGTGGTACCGAACGAGGCGATGCCCAGCCCTGCAACCACGGCGACCGCCGGGGCACTCAACCACACCCAAGCCGTGGACTTGGCGTAAGTACGCGTTGAGTTAGATGTTTCGTCGTACATGTTGTTTTCTTCCCGGCCGGTCGCCTCCTCAAACGCCTGGGCCGCAATAAGTTCCAAACGGGTTGCCTTGCCGTGGACTCCCCCCGGCAACGATCATCTCCGCCGATATGGCGATGATGGGACTGTGAAATCCTTCCGTGGATACGCAGAGTATCGCGTTGTCGACGCTGGAGATATGGAAAAAATCCAGATTTTTCGCGTTTCCACCGATCGACCCCGCGACGAAACGCCGCTCAAACGCGACGACGGCGGATCAAACCCAGCCCGAGGGTGCCCAGCAAAGCCATGCTGGTGGGCTCGGGAATGGCCTCGATTTCGATCGAGAACGCGTCGTAGAACGCCGTCCCGATCTGATCGTCGCCGTCAGGACCGCCGATGATGTCGCTGGTGGTCACCACGCCGGTCGTCAGCAGGGTCAGTTCGTCCGGCAGTGCAACCGGGCCCGACGCCAACGGCGTCGCGACGCCATCGCCCAGCAAAAACGTCACGGTACCTGTCGCACCGGCATCCGCGTCGATGCGGATGGTGTAGGTGAACCAGTCGCTGTCGCTCAGCGGCACTTCGATGGCCAAGCCATCGCTACCGGTGATGGCGACGAAGTTCCCGCCGGCGAAGAAGTAACCGACTTCGCCCGTGCCGCTCCCGAACGGGTCGGACGCATCGACGCCGAAGCTGATCGTGGTGGGCGCGCCGCCAAGGCTCACGGCGAGCGAGGCACCGAAGAACGGGCCGGTGAGGCCGTCACCGACGTCCTCGACGGTCATGTCCCAAGTCATCCCGACGAAGCGTTGGGTGTTGGACGGGTCGGTGATCGGCACGGAAATGCCGCTGGGGCCGAAAAGACCGCTGCCATCACCGTTGCGGTCGAGTTGCAGGGCCTGCGAGCCTTCCCGGAAGACACTGCCCTGAACGACGGCCGTCGGCGGAACGCCGGCGACGGATTCGACCCAGGTCGCGTCGGGCGAACCGCCGGTCTGACCGACGACGTTGCCGAACACGAAGTCCGGTGCCTCGAAACCCTCGGAGTCATAAATGACTTGGGCGGAGGCGGCGGAACCTATGGAAAGTGTCACTGCGGCCGCTGCGGCGGCGATTTTGGTCATGTTGATCATTTTCGAACCCTCTCGCCCGGCAAGCCTCATCGAAACTCGTCGTCGAACGAATGTTGCCCCCCTCAGGGGCGGAATCACCCCGGGCATCGGACCGACATTTGACACACCGGCTTGCCCGAACTCGTTTTCTCATTCGGACCCCGGGAGCGAAACGGCCTCTCGGCCGACCATTCCCGTTAGCCCCGGAACGATGCGTACGTCGCACCGCACCGCCTCTCCGTTGCCACCCCGGCCTTACCGGCGTGACTTTCCAGGCCCTTCGGACCTGCGTAACAACGCAACGCCGGCGATCCTGTCAGGCCCACACGCATCGAATCCCGATTGCCGACCCGTAAGCGGGGTCGCGGTCTCTCATGTGAAACGTGAATCACGATCACCGAGAAGCAAACGGGTTTGATGTCATGGGGCCCGGCTGGATCGCCGGCGTCGTCTCTCCGAAATTCTCTCCGGAACGGCTTTCCTGCCGCTCTCCAGCCAAAACCTACCGACTGCTACGAGCAGCGTCAAAGTGATTTTTCGCTCAGCCGAGAAAATTCATCCGGAACTGCCCGCCGGACCCGACCGACGCTGCGGCCGTTCGTTGTCCACATGCCAGTCGGCAAAGAGAATGTTGGCCCCCCGCCGGGTCGCTTCGGGGTTCTCGTTCACGCTGGTGCCCGAGATCAGGTCGACCAGGAACGACCGATCGGCGTGGAACGTCTCGAAATCGTTCATCAGCCGCAGTTCCGACGGCGGACGGTTGCGACGCTTTTCGATGTCCGCGAGGGCCATTTGCCAGCGTCGGTGCGTGCCGTCGTCGTCCTGCGAAAAAGCGTTGAGAAACTCGTTGTAGGCATAACTGCCACCCTCACGCTCGAAATAGGTCTCGACATCGGTGGGGATCAGATCGGGATCGACCTGTTCCGTGATGAAGTCGGCCGGACACCGCCAGACCTCGCCGGACTGCAGGAGCGTGTCGTCTTGGTTCAGATAACCGGCCGTGTACGGGGCTAGCACCTCGTAAATGCTGGGGTAGGCATTGATCGGTGTGCCCGCCTCCCGACCGTAGCTCGGCAACGGGTTGACCCGAGGCACGCGTTGATCGCCGTCTTCGAGATACATGACGAAAGCGAGCCCGATGTCACGCAGTTGGGCCGCACAAGCGACCTGGCGTGCGGACCGACGAACATTGCTGAGCGTCGGCAGCAAGATCGAGATCAGCAGCGCGATGATGCCGATCACGACCAGCAGTTCGACGAGCGAGAACCCACGTTGGCGTTTCGTCAAGGAAGACATGGGGTGTCCGTTGGTGAGGGAATCTGGAGTCTCGCGGCCAAGCTACCGGCCACCGCCCGGGCCGCCGCGGCGCCCGCCGAAACCGCCCCGGCCGGGCATTTCGATACCGCGTTCCTGAGCCCGTTGACGCATGGCGGCCATGTATTCGGCCCGTTGGGCGCGAGCCGCCGGGTTGTTTGCCCCGCCGCCACGCCGACCGCCTTCACGGGCACGATCCCGCTCACCGCGTTCGCCCGGCCCCCGCTCGGGCCGGGCTTCGCCGTTGGCCTGCGCCTCTTCCCGACGACGCTGGCGCTCTTCGCGCATCTCCAAAAACTCGTCGAGCTGGGCGTCGAGCACCGATTCCCGCTCCTCGGGCGGGGCGGCGAAGTAGGCATCCTGACGCTTTTGCATCTCCTCGCGAAACATGTTCCGCACGGCGGCCCGACGGGCTTGCGGATCCTCGATCTCGCGGATCTTTTCCATCCGCTCGGGAACGGTCTCGCCCAGCTCCTCAATCGCGGCCCGGCGTTCTTCCTTGGGCAGTTCGCGGAACTCGTCACGGTCCTTGGCCACGGTCGGCACATCCGGCGTCGGCCAAAACGCCCACGCCGCCGCCCCCACGACCAGCACCGCCACCGCGGCTCCGGCGATGGCGTTACGACGTTGGCGGGCCTTCTTTTCCGGGCTCGGGGCGGCAAACTTGATGTCCGATTGATTCATGACGAGGTCTCCAACAAGTGAAACGCCCGGCTGTCCCGGATTATTTCGCGCGATACGATCATTGACCATGACGCTCGCCGACACGCCGCTCACGACCGCCCTCCAAGCCGGCATCGATACCGTTGCCGCCGCGGACCCCGAGATCGCCCGCCTGATCGAGGCCGAGCAGGACCGGCAGGCGTCCACGCTGGAGATGATCGCCAGCGAAAACCACGCCTCGCCCGCCGTGATGGCCGCACAGGGGTCGTGCCTGACCAACAAGTACTGCGAGGGCTACCCCGGCAAACGGTACTACTCCGGCTGCGAGCACTACGACACCGTCGAGAACCTCGCGATCGAGCGGGCAAAGGAGCTCTTCGGTTGCGGCTTTGCCAATGTCCAACCGCACTCGGGGGCCTCGGCCAACATCGCCGTGCAGCTCGCCCTGCTCGAGCCGCACGACACCTTCGCCGCGATCGACCTCTCCAAGGGCGGGCACCTCACGCACGGCTCGCCGGTGAACATCTCCGGCAAGTGGCTCAACCCGGTCACCTATGACCTGGTGCTGGATGAGTCGAAGCCGGACTTCGGGCACATCGATTACGACACGGTCGAAGCGGTCTGCGCCGAGCACAAGCCGAAGGTGCTGATGTGTGGTTACTCGGCGTATCCGCGGGTGATCGACTTCGCGAAGTTCCGCGAGATTGCCGATCGGCACGGGGCGATCCTGTGGGCGGACATCGCACACATCGCGGGGCTGGTTGCCGGCGGGGCGCATCCGTCGCCGTTCCCGCATTGCCATGTGGTGACGACGACGACGCACAAGACGCTGCGTGGGGCGCGTGGCGGGTTGATCCTGACGAACGACGAAGAGTTGGCCAAGAGCTTCAACCGGGCGGTGTTCCCCGGTAGCCAGGGCGGGCCGCTCATGCACGTCATCGCGGCGAAGGCCGTCGCGTTCGGCGAGGCACTTCGGCCGGAGTTCAAGGACTACGCCGCCCAAGTCGTCGCCAACGCCAAGCGGCTCGCGACGGAACTTGTCGGCAAGGGCTACAAGCTCGCCAGCGGTGGCACCGACAACCATCTGCTGCTGATCGACCTGCGCGCCACCGACGCCGAACTCACCGGCAAGGTCGCGGCCGGTTGGCTCGAAGATGCCGGCATCATCGCCAACATGAACACCGTGCCCAACGAAACGCGATCGCCGTTCCAAACCAGCGGCATCCGCATCGGCACCCCCGCCCTCACCACGCGCGGCCTCGTCGAGGACGACTTCGCCACCGTCGCCGACTTCATCGACGCCGCCCTCCGCAGCGGAGGCGACGACGCCAAGCTCGCCACCATCCGCGAAGAAGTCGCCGACTTCGCAAGCGGCTTCGCGATGCCGCACTGACACGGACACGCACACGGGCGACTTCGTCGCGTCCGCTAAACGATCGACTGCATATCGCAATCATCGTTTAGCGGACGCGACAAAGTCGCACCTGGGTCATTCGGTGAAGGGCACGATCCACGAATACCGCTGCGGTTTGTGGCCCGCTTTAACCGGGTTTGATTCGATGTACCCCGTGACTCGGTCGATGTCGTCGACGTCATTCAGATAAACGACCCATTGCCCCCGCGCCCATGGTGTCGGGATACGACCGCGGCGATTTGCGAACGGCTTCATCGGATTGATCCCCGCACGATTGAGAAACGTCGTCGCCCGTTCCTTGAGTTGATCCGCGACGGTCTCGACATCGTGCTCGCAACACCCCGCCAACAAATGCACATGATCCGGCATCACCGCCGCGGCGTGGACGGGGCGACGGTTCTTCTCGACGTAATCGCCGATGCCACGCATGACTTCGCGGGCCTGCTCGCCGTTGAAAGTGACCGGCGGGTATTTCAACGCGGTCTTCGCAAGTTCTCGGGCGGCGCGGTCATGCTTGACGTTCGCGACAGAGCGCGGCGTCTCGGTCTTCGTCGCCGGGCCACCCGCGCGGTACAGCGCAAACGATCGCACGAACGTCGACCACGATCCGCGTGGGTCGTTCGGCAACCAGAAGCCGTACGCCGTGAGGATCAGGTGGTACGCGATGACCATGCAGCGGAACGTACCGCACACGGGCGACTTCGTCGCACCGCTACGCAAACATTCTCATCGCTGAAGAAACTGTGTAGCGGTGCGGCGCAGCCGCCCGTGCTCACGCCGACACGCCGGCGTTGCTGCCGATGCCGGTGCCCGGGGCGGGGATGGGGCTGTGCTGGTTGGTGAGCATGTCGGTCGGGCGGCGCGGGCTTTGGAGCTTTTCGACGGTGAGTCCTTCGGCCCGGAGTAGCGCCGTCTCCACGTACAAACCCACCCGGCCGCGGGTGTAGGTGTCATCCGCGAGCGTCAGCAGGACGTACCCGTTGACGCTGAACTCGATGTAGCTCCCGAACGCGAGCAACTCGACCTCCCACGGCCCGCCGGCGTCGCTGAGCCAATAGCCGGCCTGCAACGTTTCGAAGCGAAACGCGTTCTCGTCGGTCCCCCCCTCGTAAGCGCCCCACGCGCGAAGCTGTGCAACGCCTTTGATCAGGTCGAGCGAGAGGTGGTAGCCATTGGACGTATCGGGGTTGGTGCGGAAGATGAACCCACACTTGCCGCGACCTTCAAGATGGAGCTTGGCCTTGAGACGGAAGCAGTCGACGGTTTCGCTCAGCAGGAACGCCTCGAAACCACCGTCGGAGTCGAAGGTCGCGTAGCCGTCATCGAGGGTGGCACACGCGTGTGGATTGTCGACGAGCGGTTCGAACGGCGTGAGCTCGTGACACGTCATCGTCTGCCGCACCTGCTTGTCGAACCCCTCGTAGGGCGCGAGCTTGAGCCGGCCGTCTTCGGCGACGGTCAACCGCTTGGGCGGTGGCATCAGGTTGCGGGCCCGCAATCGGTCGCTGCCAACGGTGAAGAAGTTCCACACGAGCGGGCCCTTGTCGTCGTAACCGACTCGCGCTGCGTAGTTGCCCTGCGGCAGCAGCACGTTGTCGAAGAAGTTCCGCCACGGACCTTCGAGCGAGTCGGCGTACCAGTAACGCACTTTCACGTCTTCGCGGATGCTGCCGATCAAGTAGTACCGGTCCTCGATCTTGACCAGGCCCGGCACCTCGACGTCGTCGTAGATCCGCGGGTGGTACAACGGTGGTCGAAGCTCGAACCGGCCCGGCTCGACCTCCTCGCTCAGCCCCACGCATCCCCGGCGGATCACCGGGCCGTCCGGCACCCGCGCCGATGTCAGCAAATAGCTCTTGCCCGCATCCGAAAAGAAAAACGGGTCACGCCAGCTCACCCAACGGCGACCTTCGTCCAACGAATCCTCATAATACGGCTCTTGCGCGCACAGCGGAAAGCAACTGTCGGCATCGGCCGCGCTACCACCGTTGCGGCGTTCGTCGGGCGGCCAGTTCACCGGCACCTTTTCCCAGTGATGCAGGTCCTCGCTCACCGCAAGCCCGACGCGTTGGACGTAACCATGGTCGCGGCGCGAGAGCCCGGTGTAGAACATCCGCCAACGGAGCGTGTCGGTGCCAAAGCAGACCGGGTCGATGCTCACGTGCATGGTCCAGAGCATGTCGTCGTCCCACGCGCCCGGATTGCCGATGAACAGCGCGTTGTCGACCCGCCGCCAGTTGAACGCATCCTCGGAGACGGCGTGGGCGATGAAGTCGTGGTTGGGCAGGACCAGATGGAAGAGGTGGTACTGGCCGTCGTGGTACAGCACGTCGACGTCGCCGACGTTTTTGCGAAGAAAGCCGAA
The DNA here is from genome assembly GCA_039182125.1 of Planctomycetota bacterium. NCBI lineage: Bacteria > Pseudomonadati > Planctomycetota > Planctomycetota bacterium. The sequence goes on along the minus strand of JBCDCH010000028.1, from coordinate 7,396 downwards.
GTCGGTGTACATGCGGCAATGACGATAGCGCGGCCACGCATGGTCGTGGCGGTCGTGGTTGTCGCAGGGTAATCGACCGATGAGTCGTTACGCTTGGCCCATGAATCCGCTCGAACGATTCGCCGAGTTGATGGCCGACGCCGCGAAAATCGGCGGCATTCTCGAAAACGCCGTGACGCTCTGCACCGTCGATGCCGACGGCCGACCGTGGGCGCGGACGGTCCTGGTCAAGGATGTCACGCCCGACGCGGTGACGTTCTTCACCAACAAGCAATCGGCCAAGTCGCTCGACCTCGCGGCCAACCCGCGTGCGGTGTTATGCGTCTACTGGCACCACACGCTCAAGCAGGTCCAACTCGCCGGCCCGGTCGAACCCCTGCTCGACGCGGAGAACGATGCGTACTTCGCCACCCGGCCGCGCGGCAGCCAGATCGGTGCGTGGGCCTCCGACCAATCCCGCCCGCTCGAGAACCGACAGACCCTGCTCGACGCCGTCGCCGAACAGACCCGGCGGTTCGAAGGCGTCAAACAGATCCCCCGCCCCCCGCACTGGGGCGGCTACCGCATCCTCGCCGACGAAGTCGAAATCTGGCACGATGGCGAGTACCGCATCCACCACCGCGAACGCTTCACCAAGACCGACGAGGGCTGGGAAATGGGTCTTTTGCAGCCGTGAACGGGACATGCCTGCGTTCTTTTCAACACCGGTTAAAACGACCGTCATTACTTCTCGCTGCGCGAAAGGTCGTATGTCGATGTGACAGAACCCGCCCCCTCGCTCGGCCGAGTGACCGTGACGACGTCGCCGGCAATCTCGACACTGGAACCGAAATGGTCGAGCGGCAGCACCTTTTCCAAGGCAACGATCACCTCGGGACCATCGCCTTCGACGATGGCCTCGACGGTCACAACGCGCAGGATAAGTGTCTTGACGATGGTCATTGTGCCACCGTGATTGATGGCTGCCCGCAAGACGACGCGGTTGTCTGAAAGCACTCCAATGTGGTCGTACCAGATGGTTAGTCGTTCCAAATCGCTCGTCTGGCTGTAAATCAAGTAAGCCGGCCGCATTGAATCAGACACGGGCTCGTCCAGCCATGATGTGAGGTGCAGTGACGTATCGAGCGATACGCTCAACACCTTCGGTGCCCCACCCTTCATAGTGGGCATGAAAGGCTCGATGACCATCGGGTGAATCGGCTCGTCGTCGATGATGAAATCGTCCAAAACGTCTTCGACCAACGCGGCGCGTTGGTCTTTGCCGTCGTGATCGACTGGTGCCACCGAGAACAACAAAAACGCGCAGATAGCGATCATGCGATGGTTCCTCGCTCGGATCAGATGGCGGCCGGGCCGTTAAGTGCTATGTTAATTCCCGCCGATCCTAACCCTGTGGGTCTTGGTCATCGACATCGTTCCAGTAGCCCCACTTCGGGGGTTCACCGTTGGCGGTCGCCGCCTCGTTCAAGGCTGCGACATTATCGCGGGCACGATCGTTCGGACGGCGGGTCCAGTTGCCATTCTCATCCTTTTCACCTTCAAAGTACTGGAAGTACCTTGATTTCTCCGAGTCACGATCACCGTTGCGATGGCTCATCTGCCAAGCCGCATCGCGTAGTCTTCCGTCACGCAATGCGGCGGCCATGCTCGGGAAGTTCGCCATACTGCCGTTGTTAAAGACAAAATCGACGACAGCCTCTTGCACGCCCGCCAGCAGATTAGCCAAGTTCGGCACGGCTGCTAGCGCACGATCGATGTGAAGCTGCAAGTCACGCGAGAATAACTCCTCGATCTGGTCTTGTGTAAGGGTGCGTTCCGGGTCAACACTCCAGTCGTAAATGGGGTCACCGTCTTCATCGAGAATGAGATTTCCGTCGTCGTCCGCTTGAGTGGGGGCAGGTAATCGGTGTAAGGATTGCCCGTCACGTCTTCCAAGGTTTGGTGGCTTCTGTCATTGAAGTGATGACCAATGCCGATCGTCGCATTGCCCTTGGTGTCCCCGTAGGCTTCATGCCCTAAACCTTCCTCATGGATCAAGCGTTGGCGCGTGCGCTCTCTGAACGCTTGGGCATTGTCGATGCCTGCTCCGCCCGGATCAATCGGACCGCCATCAGCCGGCCCTGCGGGAATCGGTGTCACACCCGCATCATCACCCGGCTAAGCGACCAAATCCTCGATCTTCACGGTGGTTTCGCCTTTATACACAAGGGTTTCGGCGTCCACGCGTTCACCGACACGAGCCACAAGCTGCTCCCCTTCCCCATCACCCTCGGTGACGTCATCGGGCAATGAGGCGAGCGAGTAAGTCGTCGAATCCTCGCCGGGTGCGAATGACACAGTTCCACTGGGGATCTGCGTATCTTGGCCGGGCGTGGCCGTGCCGTCAAAGTCCACCTCAAGGGTGAGGGCTTCGTTCAAGTCTCCCGTGCGTGTGATTTCGATCTCGATCACCTCACCCTCGGTGACAACCGCATCGGCGGCTTCAACGAGAATGGCGGCGGCGGTGAGAAGACGGCGATTTTCGAGTGCTTCGAGTCCTTGCATCATACCATGAGTCATCTTTACCGGCCTTACAGTCGTCAATCCCCCGAACAGGTAGGACAAAATCGAACATGGGCTAACTGGAAAAACGGACACGGTTAGCTTCCGCGAGCTCGTTGCAGGGTTGATGCCGAGGACACCGCGCTGACCGACGTCGGGCAGTTAGGCGACGATGCCGGAGATTTTCGGTCGTGCACCGACACGCTATCTGGTAGCGTCACACCGACCCACACCGGAGCCATAATGAAAACTTACATCACCTTTCTCGCGGTCCTTCTTACGTTCGCGTTGGCGATCACGGCATTCGCTCAAGCAGTCACCCTCAAAGTCGGCGATCCCGCGCCGCCGTTGCAGCAGGGTGAGTATCTCAAGGGCGAGCCCGTCACCGAGTTCGAGGAAGGCACCGTGTACGTCCTAGAGTTCTGGGCGACGTGGTGCGGGCCGTGCATCCAGGCCATTCCGCATGTGACCAAACTTCAGCAGCACTACGGCGACGATGTCGTCATGATCGGCCAGAACGTCTGGGAACAGGACGACAGCGCACCGGCACCGTTCGTGCAACGCATGGGCGACGAGATGGATTACCGCGTTGCGCTCGACGACAAGTCGGCCGACCCGGAGGGCGCGATGGCCACGACCTGGCTCCGCGCCGCCGGTCAGAACGGCATCCCCTGCTCGATCATCATCGACCAGCAAGGCATCGTCGCGTGGATCGGTCACCCGATGGCGATGGACGGCCCGCTGGAAAAGATCGTCGCCGGCAACTTCGACGCCGCCGCCGAAGCCGCCAAGGCCGAGCAGTTGGACGCTCTGAACCAAGAGATCGGCCAGGCATTGCAGGCCGGTGACATCGACGGCGCCCTCGCCCACTTCGCCGAACTCGAAGTGCTCTCGCCCGACATGGCACCGCGGATCGGCGTGTTCAAGATGGCGCTGCTCGCCGAGAACAATCGCGAAGCCGAGGCCAACGTCATCGCCGCCGGTTTGGCCGACAGCTCCGACGATCCGCAGGTGCTCAACGAAGTCGCGTGGACCATGGTCGCGCCCGACAGCCTGTTCAAGAACCCGGACTTCGACGTCGCCCTGACCGCTGCCGAGAAGGCCAACGAGTTGACCAACCACGGCGACGCCGGCATTCTCGACAACGTCGCCCGCGTTCACTACCGCATGGGCCACACCGACAAAGCGATCGAGTTTCAGCAGAAAGCCATCGAGGTCAACGACGAACCCGCCCTGATGGCCGAACTGAAGAAGTCGCTCGACGAGTACCGTGCAGGCCAGTAAACAACGCGCTCCGGTCCGCATCAAGCGGCTTAGCGGATGCAGGCTGAGTAACGAACATATCCCCCGTCGCATGAATCATGCGACGGGGGATATTGCTTCTGTGCATTGTGTGAGTTTCGTCCGGCTCGGCTAACGCCGACGTCGGATTCCGAGCAGGCCTGCGGTACCAAACAGCGCCAACGCGCTGGTCGGCTCTGGAACGACAACCGCGTACTGATCGACGACAAAACCTTCACCACTCACGGCGATCTGAATGTCGGCAACCGTACCGACCGCAGGGAAACCCGTGTCAGACAAATCGGCGATAGCCGACCCGGTCAACGCGGGAGACGTGGTGGAGTAGTTAGCCGTCGGCGGTGCGCTACTGCCAAGCACATAAGACATCGTGCCACCATTGATTCCGAAGGCGAACGGGTCAGCACCGTCAGCCGAGAGCCCGGGACCGCCCAGTGAATCGAAGCCGGCGCCAGTCTCAAAGTCCAGCAACGTCAGCGACACGACCGCATCAGTCACATCCAGTGCGGCAGGTTCGCCCGTGGCGGCAAACACGACCGCCGAGGGATCGCTCACGTTAACTGTCAGGATCGTTTGGCCGTAAGACACCCCGGCGCAGGCGAGCATGGCCGCCGCGCAGAAAATCGCGTTCTTCTTCATGTTTCTCGTTTCTCCAAAACTCGTACAAACGTGTGCCGAGGACGTCCCTCGACCTCCGCTTTGAAGCTAGCGAACGAACGCGCGCATAACGGTTTGAATTTGATTAAGTTCGACGACAACATTGACATAAGTATCTATTTAAATGCGACTTACCTTCACATGGCGCACGAAGAAACCGCGAGCGCTCGAGTCGGTTTTCACGACGGAAGCTCAGCCATGTCCAACTGTCGCACGTCGCCAAACGCCTCACTTTTGGCGGCGGCTATGTTGCCTATATGACTTTCGCACGCGAACTGCTCCACCCGCGCGACGCGCTGATGCGCACCATGCAACGCATCTACCGCTACCGCATGACCACCACGTCCGGCGGCAACATCAGCGTCCGCGACACCAACGGCGACATCTGGATCACCCCGGCCCGCGTCGACAAGGGCAACCTCCGCCGCGACGACATGATCCGCGTCGATAGCGATGGTCAGGCCCACGGCCCGCACCCACCGTCGAGCGAGCTGCCGTTCCACAAGGCGATCTACCAGGCCCGGCCCGACCTGCGGGCGATCGTCCACGCGCACCCCGTCGCGCTCGTCGCCTTCAGCGTGAGCAAACAGGTGCCGGACACGCGGCTGTTCGCGAAGAGCTGGTACACTTGCGGCAAGCCGGGCTTCGCGCCGTACGCACTGCCCGGCTCCAAGGCGCTCGGCGACGTGATCGCCAACACCTTCGCCGACGGCCACGACGCGGTCGTCCTCGAAAACCATGGCGTGGTCGTCGGCGGCACCTCGCTTGCTGAGGCGTTCGGCCGGTTCGAAACGTTCGAGTTCACCGCCAAGACGCTCATCAAGGCCGGGCATCTCGGGCCGGTGACCTACCTGACCGACGCCCAGATCGCCGAGCGTGCGACCGCCCCGCAGCCGCTGGCCGAGTTCGACCCCGGCCCGGCGACGGTCCACGAAAAGGACGCCCGCCAACAGGTCGTGGACTTCTGCCATCGCGGCTACCAGCAACGCCTGCTCATCAGCACCGAAGGCTCGCTCTCGGCCCGGCTCGACGGCGACGGCAACCACGACCGGTTCGTCATCACGCCGAGCAACGCCGACCGGCTCACGATGAACGTGGCCGACCCGGTGCTCATCGACGGCGACAAGGCCGAAGCCGGCAAGACCCCCAGCCGCGCTACGAAACTCCACGCGGCGATCTACCGCAAACACCCGGGCGTCCGCGCGATCATCAACGCCAACAGCGTCAACGCCACCGCCTTCGCCATCGCGGGCGAGCACCTCGACTCACGCATCATCCCCGAGAGCTACGTCTTCCTCCGCGACGTGCAACGTCTGACCTATGCACAGGCGACGCACGACCACGACACCGTCGCCGAAACGGTCGGCCTCGACGCGCCCGTGGCCCTGCTCGAAAACGACGGCGTCCTCGCGGTCGGCAAGGACATGCTCAGCGCGTTCGATTGCCTGGAAGTCCTGGAAACCACCGCCGAAGCGATCATCAACAGCCGCCCGCTCGGCGAGGTCAGCCCGATGAACGATACGGCAATCGAGGAGTTGAAGGCGGCGTTTTTCTGATCAGACCCGGGGGAAGGGCAACGTCGAGAAGACGATCGAACTGCAGCAGAAAGCGATCAGCCACGCCGACGAGCCGATGCTCATCGGGGAACTGAAGGGCACGCTTGCCGAGTACCGCGCCGGCCGAGTCGAAGCGTCGATGTCGAACACCGGCAAGCCCCGGTGACTGTGGACGCGTCACGCACGACAATCGCCGGCTTCAATTTGCAACCGCTCAAAGCGTTGCGAAACGGGATTTTTGTTGGTCGTCACCGACGTCCGCGGGTAGAACGCTGGGTAACACCGGGGACGTGACGGATGAATGGATCGGACTGGGGGCAGTTTCTCATCGATGAAGCCGACAAGGCCAAGAACGCCGGACGCACGATCGTCCGGCTGGTGGCCCTGCAACCGGGCGGCTTTGCCGTGGACGACGCAGTCGACCTGGCCGGGCGACGGTTCCCGGTCACGGTCGAGTTGGCCAACATCACGTTCACCGGCCGGGTCGACCTTGCTGAAAGCCGCTTCGACGCCTCGCTGAACGTCGACGCCTGCACGTTCGAGCAGGGCCTGGTGCTGCGCGACGCCCGCATCGACGGCAACTGCCGCCTGCGGTCCTGCGAGTTCGAGGACAAGGTGTACAAGTTCCTCGACTTCCGCCGCCTCCACGTCACCGGCCGCCTCAATCTCGCCTGCAGCACCAGCCACGTCGGCATCGACCTGACCAGCCTGACGTGCGAAGACGAAGTCCGCCTCGACGGCCTCCACGCGACGGCGACGATCAAGAAACGGTCCGACATCGACCTACCCCCCGATGCCGCCCCGGGCCTGCTGCAACACCTCGGCAACTTCATGATCGGCGTCGCGGTGCAGATGCGCGGCGCCGACATCCGCCGTGACCTGCTGCTGTTCGAGATCGACGGCCGCCCGACCAAGCTGACCGGATCCGCCGACTTCCGAGCGAAAGTCGGCATGAGTGTCACGTTTAGTGGTGCGGTTGTGGACGCCGGCAAGGGCTCGAAGGCGGTCAACATGGACGCCGCCGACGTCGGTGGGACGGTATTCTTTCAGAACGGCACCCACCTCACCGGATACGTCGACCTGCGGGCCAAGGTCGGCGGGCATGTCAACTTCGACAATGCCACCGTCATCGCCGAGCCGGGATCAAGGGCCGTCGACATGGGCCGCGCCGACGTAGGCAAGTCCGTCTTCTTCCGCAATGGCACCCACCTCACCGGATACGTTAACCTGCGGGCCAAGGTCGGCGGGCAAGTCGCCTTCGACAACGCCACCGTCCTTGCCAAGCCAGGCTCGATGGCCGTCAACATGAACGCCGCCGACATCAGCGGGTCGGTCTTCTTCCG